>DAOVRZ010000122.1:0-16139 GCA_030627905.1 Halanaerobiales bacterium | reverse complement strand
GTTTTCTAGTTTTTCTTTTCATAATAATCCCTCCAAATGTCTATAAATCAACATAATATCTAATTATATTATATCATATTTATGCATTTTTGGAAACTATTATATCAAAATATATCGAAAAATATTTACTCGTTAGAGCTGCTTATTTTAAATGTTCTAAAAACAACCTTAAATCAGTCAGCTCTTCTGATCCAAAATTCCAATAACTTTTTTTACCCCAATACTAATACAATTTGCAATTTTAGGCATAGCAGCTAAAAAAGCCTGTACCTTCGCTTTTGCTAAATTATTTGGAGGATTATCCAATTTCAATATACAATTCATAAAGCTATTTACACATTTCATAGCAGGGTGATCTTTAACCGTATTTAAACATAAATCTTCTAACATACCCTTTTCGGAATTTCCAGGCATGATATAAATACCGACTTTAGGATTTCCTGTTGAAAAAGTATTTTCTTTTTCTGGAACCTTTATAGTGTCTCCAGATACTCGTTTTTCTAAAATATTTTTTATACTTTGAAACGCACCAGTAGCTAAATCATCAGCATCACGAATTACTGCCAACATTTCAACATCTGAGAAGTTATGTATTCTAATTAATGCAGGTAACTTTTTCTTAAACTCATCTTTACCACCTACTGAAAGTACCTGAACATCTTTTATTTTTAAATATTCTAAAAAACCATAAAAAAAACCAATTTCATCTTTTCCTTCAACAGCCAAAATTTTCTTTTTAGTGATAGTTATCTCCATTATCGTACCTCCCAACCACTATCCAAAGAAGCACCTAATATCTCACTGTCATAATCAACTACATTTAAAATATCTTTTCTTTTTTCTACTCTATATAACCTAATCTCATCATCTTCTTCTATTTGTTTAGAATAAGAAGAGTTCAATGCTCTTATACATTCAATGGAATGGGTAGTAGCAAAAATTTGAACATTAAATTCCTTAACAGTTTCAAAAATTGCATTCCACAATACTTCTTGCGACGAAGGATAAAGCCCATTTTCAATTTCATCAATAAAAACAACTCCATTTTGCGCATCTGATATTGTTAAAATAATATTTAAAAGTCTAAGTATACCATCTCCCATAACATTTATAGGAACTAATCGTTTCATTCCGATATCACAATATATAACAGCTCCTACACCTAAAGATAAATCAATTAATGACGGCTCAATTTGCCGTAACACTTTAATAATTTTATTCATTTTTTTTCTAATTTGAACATTATTAAACCTTTCAGTTATATCTTTAGAAACATAACGCGAATGTATAAATACACTTTTTAAAGATTCTTTATAAGAAATATCATCTTCCCTTTTTATTCTTACCCCTGAATCTTCTGGAGTAATTGTTGTAATAATTTCTTTAGAAGCACTATTTCCTTCAGAGTATGAATACTCAAAACTTAATCCCTCAATATATGGTTCATCATCTTTTTCCAAATGAATCATATCTTTTTCAGTAGCATCAATATAAGTAATTAATTCCTTCATATTAGGTTTTATACTTAAAGATCTTTTTCCAATATTACCTTTTAAATCACCACTAAATTCCACATTTGAATCAATATTTAATTTATTACAAAGCATTATATAAGAGTCTTCTGTAACAGACTCTAACCCTCTAAAAGCATTTATTCTTAAAAAGGCTTTTGGATTTGTAGGATTAGAAAGCAAATACATTCCTTCTAAAATTGTTGTTTTACCACAATTGTTCTTACCAACAAATACATTAATCCGTCGAAAATCATTTATTTCTACAGTTGTAATTCCTCTAAATCCTTTAATCGATATATTTTTAAACATTTTGCACCCCCACATTCACAATATTGCTAATATTATCTTTTTTATTATATCATTCATACATCTTTACATCAATAGATTATATATTTTTTCGCCCAATTTTTCTCTTAATAACTCACTCTTACTCAGGGCTCGCTGGCTTTACAATTATCCCAGGATTTATAATTGTTGATTCCACATTTACATTAACATTAATGTTAGGAAAAATACCATCCCAGTTCTTTTCAAGAGTCCTCCACTCTTTTGGATATTTTCTATAAACAGTTTCACCAAAACCAAAAATGTCCGTATTTAGCATCTGAGCTTTCTTAAGTACTGATTGGATTTCATCTTTTATATTATTTTCAACCACTTTCTCTATAATTTTTACTCCATCAATATTTTCTAACCCTGTACCTGGAGGTTGCTCTCCAATCCTTCCACTTTGAACTACTTCTATTGAAATTGTTAGAAACCCATTTTTAATCTCAGGTTTAACTTTGCTACTTGCCTTAAGAATCTCAATAGAAATATATTTTCCTTCTTTTTTTGGAACCTTAACTTCAATGATCCCACTCCCAACTTTTCCGATAACCCAAAGTAAACCTCGTGTTTCTTTTTCATCAAGCCATCCCTGTAATTTATAATCCTTAAAAACTCCTGTGTCAGTTAATCTCAAACCTTTTTCTCCATTATCACCTTCGATAACCTCTATTCCTGTTGCAAATGGAGATATTGTTTTACTTGAAATCATTTCAAGAAAACTCTTGAGATCAACTGCCACAGTCTTTGATGTAATATTACCTGCATTAATAAGATTACTTATTCCGAATGTCGGTATTTTTTCAAACTTCAATTTTGCTTCCAAAACTTCCTTTGCTGTACCTTTTGCAACTAAGACCCAATTTCTACGACGAATCTCATGTTCTCTCGTAAAAAAATCAAGAAATCTATCTATACCCTGTTTTGCAGCATCTTCTCCGATTATAATTACATGACTATGTGAATCGAAAAGTTTTCTACCAGTCTCACGCAAAAGATCTCTATCAATATTAAAAATTGTATTTCCAGTCCCTGATACAATTCCTACAGTTTCTTTCTCTCCAGACTCACCACCTGCACTCATTGCTTCTGCAAGTATAATCTGTGCTGTCAATCTTATTTCATCTTTCTCTTCCCCTAAATCAACCCCATATCCCGATACTATAGCCTTCTCGTTAAGTTCAGACCTATTCCAACAACCTGTAGTGAAACAGAACAAAACGACTATGATAACCATTATAATACTCTGCTTACTCATACCTTCCCCCCAGTTTCCTTAATTTTGCAATAATTAATAAGATTAAAGGGATAACCAATTGCATTGTTCCATATGGAGTTACAAGTCTTTTTGTTAATGTTCCCATTGTTTGTAAAAAATTAGACCATTGAATTATTGAAAGAACCACCAACATAGCTCCTATAGGTATAATAATTTTCTTATACTCTTTAAGATTGAATAGTTGTGTAAAACAGATCACAGCGCAATAATGGAGTATAGCTATTTTTACAAATACACCAAGCACCCAAATAAAAACAACAAAAGAATCTAATCTTTCGAAAGTTTCAGCCAGACTTACATAGCGAGCAAGTGTTAAAAAAGGATATGTCAATTGCCCCACTTGACTGCCAAAGACAAGTATAACCCCCACATTTGAAAATAAAACTAAAATTCCTGCAAAAATTACACTTATAATTGCTGAACGTCGCACTTTTTCTGGGAGATTTAAAGATGGTATTAATATTAGCAGGACACTTGTTTCGCCAAACCAAGTAGTTTGGTAATATACAGCCTTTGCAACAGGCATCCATCCTTCCGCTAAAACGGGAATTAATTTTATGAAATCCATATCTCTATAAGACAAAATAAATATACCAATCACTATTAGAAAAAATATTGGAAAAATAATCTCATTAACCCTTGCAAAGACTTCCAATCCCTGATATAGAGCATATATTGATGGAAGAATAATCCCAATCGTCAAAAATAATAAAGGCGTTTCAGCAAAAAAAGGTCCCTGAAGAAGTTCTGTAAATTCTCTGATTACAATAGTGTTTAGGTGTATGAAAAATACAAAATAGCTTAAACCAATTACTTTTCCAAATGTTCTTCCAACTATCTTCTGACTATACTGAATAACTGTTTGATCCTTAAACATTACACCTAAAGTCACTACAACATAAGCAGTAATAATCCCATAAAGCGTTACTGCGATTACAGAAACCCAACTATCATGTTTGGCTTCTTTATACACAGAAGTAGGAAGATATAATATACCTGTTGAGGAAATTACTATAATCAATAAAAAAATAATTTGCCTATTTGATATTTTCGTACTTTCAAACACGTTTAATCACCAACCTATTCATAATTATAAATGCTTTTCTATTTTTCATCTTTTGGCGGATGGGGCGCTTCAATAGTTTCTAATCTCTCTGGATTTTTCGTTCCTAAAAGATGTGGCCTTTTACGCATAGCCCAAATTGGCGCCCTAATTGCTACATCTTTCAAATCGGAAAGGATACTTGGAGCTAATGGTGATAGATATGGAACTCCAAATGATCGTAAACTAGCTAGATGTATCAGCATAAAAATAGATCCGATCATAATTCCAAAAAGTCCTGAAATTGTAGCTAGAATTGAACATATAAATCTCATAATAGTTACTGAATCCGAATGAGCAGGCACGACAAACCCTGAAATTCCTGCAATAGCAGTAACCATAACCACAGGATTACTAACAAGCCCAGCATTAACAGCAGCCTCTCCCAGAACCAAAGCCCCTACAATACTTACAGCCTGTCCTATTGCTCTGGGCATCCTTATACCCGCCTCTCTCAATACTTCGAAGAATAATCCCAAAACAAATACTTCTACAAATGCCGGAAAAGGAATTCCTTCTCTAGCAGCAGCCATTGAGATAAGAAGTGCTGTTGGGATCATTTCAGGATGATATGATTGTGCCGCTATATAAACTCCAGGTAAAAATATAGTTGTAAGTAATGCTAATATCCTAATCCATCTTATTAACGTACTAAGCCACAATCTAGAATAGTAATCCTCACTGCTTTGTAATGCTTCAACAAATATGTAGGGAAGTGTTAAAACGATAGGTGTTCCATCAGTAATAACAGCCACCCTTCCTTCCAATAACTTAGCTGAAACGACATCTGGTTTTTCTGAATTTCCTATTGTTGGAAATATCGAGAATGGCGCATCTTCAATTAACTGCTCTATATATCCAGATTCCAAAATACCATCAATATCAATTCTACTAAGTCTAATTTTTAATTCATTAACAATTTTATCATTTACAATTCCATGAATATAGGCGATACAAATATCCGTCTTTGTAACCCTACCAATTTTCATACTTTCAAATATTAGGTTAGGGCTTTTAATCTTTCTTCTAATTAAAGCTGTATTTGTGCGTAAAGCTTCAATAAAACCTTCCCTAGGACCCCTTACGACTACCTCTGTTTGTGGCTCTTGAATACTTCTGGCTTCCCAACCTCTATTACCTATTTTCAAAGCATCTTTATAGCCATCAATTAAAAGAATAGTTTCCCCTGAAAGAATTCCATCAACTATTTCTTCAAATACATTAACTTCTACTAGCTCTACAAATGTAAGAATATTCTTTTTTATTCTTGTAAATAAATTCCCCTTATCTGTCAAGAAAGTCGGATCAGCAATCCGAACCTCTATCATAAGAGGTTTCATTATGTTTTCATTCACTACAGTTTTTTCCACCAAACCATCTATAAATATTACAGCTGCTTTGATTTCATTATTTATTCCAAAATCAAACTCTCGTATATTAAGATCAGAACTACTACCAAAAACTCCTTTTAAATTTTTTAAATTCGTTTTCAAATTTTTTGCTATTTGAATCTCAGAAGGTGATTTTGCAGAAAATGAAGAATTGTTCTCAAAATTTTTTTTCATAAAAATTCTTATCTTTCTTAAAAGCCTTACAATCATTTCTCCTCATCCTTCCAAATTTAATTAGGTATATTGTTATTATGCCACTAAGATATGATAAAAATTCAGACTCTTATATTAATTAAAAAGAGGTGTGAATCTACCCTCACACCTCTAATCATTATATATAATTTTACCTTTTAAACCCAATGTTTCCTATCTTATTCTTCCTCCATACAAACCAGGCTTCAAAGATCATCCAAATCTCCAAAATAAAGATAATTGCACCCAGAACAGTCAAGAGAATATCCCCCTGGTTAATATAATTCTGCAAATTAATCACCATCGCCCAACCTGTCATAATCATCATAAAGATCATCGGAAGAAGAGTATATTTAACAGATTTAGCCCGCCTATAGAGATAGACAGTAATAACCAACAAGGCCAAAGCAGCCAAAAGTTGATTTACTACCCCAAAGAGAGGCCAGAGAATAAGACCACCTTTTCCTCCATTAATCATACTTAACAGAAAAGCTGTTACAACAGCAACTAAGGTAGCTGAATAACGATTAGTCAAAGGCTTCAACTTAATTGTCTCAGAAATCTCTGAAATAACATATCGTTGAATCCTGGTTGCTGAGTCTAAAGTAGTCGCAGCAAAACTAATGACAATTACTGCAATGATCGCTTGAGCCAATTCAGCAGGAATGCCATAAGCATTCAAGAATGACGCTCCTCCGTTGACAAAAGCACCTACTTTTGCCGCCAACCCTTGAGCTGCATCCCAACTGGCATAATGAATTGCCCAATCTGCTTTAGAAGCAAAACCTGCAGTACAAGCTAAAACAGCAAAAAGAGCCAACACACCTTCAGCGATCATACCACCATAACCAATTCTTTTGGCATCTGTTTCTACATTAAGCTGTTTGACCGTAGTTCCTGATGAAACCAGGCTGTGGAATCCAGAGATCGCTCCACAGGCTATTGTAATAAAAAGAAATGGTAACATACTCGGAGCGCCAGAAGGAGACGCATTAAACGCTGGGGCCACAATCTGAGGACGTGCAACCACAAGACCTAAAGCCATTAAACCTAAACCCACAAAAAGCTGGTGAGAGTTAAGATAATCCCTGGGTTGAAGCAATGTCCAAACTGGTAAAATAGAAGCTATGTAACAGTAAACTAATAGTACTACTATCCAGGTCATTAATTCAGAACCGAAGAGAGCAGGCATATGAAATGGCAAATGAAGCCCCGCCCAAATTGAAAAATAGAGGATAATTACTGCAATGATAGCTGGAATCGTTGTCTTTTTACCTTTCTTGTATACGAGAAAGCCCAAAGCAATAGCCAAAGGTATCTCCAAAAATATCGGAAATACAGTACTTGGATTTGCCATAAAAAGTGAAGCAATAACCAATGCAAAGACTGCAATAACAATAGTCAAAGCAAAAAAGATAATCAACATAAAAAGAAATTTTGCACGAGGACCAATAAGTTTTTCGGTAATATCACCCACAGAACGTCCTTTATATCTGAGTGAAACAACCAATGACCCAAAATCATGAACTGCTCCCAAAAAGATTGTACCGAAAACAATCCACAAAAGCGCAGGTACCCATCCCCAGATAACAGCAATGGCTGGCCCTACAATTGGAGCGGCTCCTGCAATTGAAGTAAAATGATGCCCAAAAAGAACATTCTTATTTGTAGGCACAAAGTCAACATTATCCTGAAACTCATGAGCTGGAGTAACCCGATTCGGATTAAGCTCAAATATTTTGATACTAATATAAGTACCATAGAACCGATACGCAACATAAAAAATCACCATAACTACGACTGCTACCAATAATGCATTCAATCTATTCGCCTCCTTAGAAAATTTGATCTCCTCGCTTATGTATATGCTTTTTTTATTATAATTTTCCTTTAAAAGAAAAAAGCTATTGAATTTTTAATTCAATAGCTTCACGTATTTGATTCCAAAGGAAACCGTGCCAATATTCGACGTTCAGGGTCTAAATCTGGATACCACAACTCTAACGATTTAAAGACAAAATCAGATTCTACAGAAAGACTTTTTAACTCTTCACACGCTTGTCGATACTCATTATTAGACCACTCACGATCTGCAAAAGTTTTGGAAGCTATGGTCATATGAAAATGAATCCCTTCAGGATATTCCTTCACCATAAATCCCAATTTCTTAAATCGCGATTGAACCTGCTGATAAAGATGGATCAGAGGTTCTGTTTTTATTACATTTAGATATACCGATTTGTAAGGTGGATCAAAACATGCGAAGTCATTTATCTTTATAGGAAATGGTATTATTTTTCTAGCGATTTCATCAATTGCCCAAATCAGTAAATCAATTTCCTCTTTTCTCGTTATAGTAACCGTCTCAAGGGTAACATGCAGTTCAGGTAATACTTCATATAAATTATATTTTTGATTAACCTCCCTCTGAATTTGTTTTGCGATCCTCTTTGTAGGAGGTTCAGGAATAATCACTAAAAAAACTTGTTGATAAATATCTCTACTCATTATCTCACCTACCATATAAAAAAGTCTGGAAAATTATCTCCTGACTAATTAGTATTCCAACACTATCTTCTTTTATCCGTTCTGATCAATTAGTCTTTATTATACCCTAGTTATAGAAAATGAATGCATTTTATTTTTTCAAAATTATTGCAAAGTTAGCCTTTATAAATCTCATAATGCTTAGCTGGATGAATGCAAAGTGGGCAAACTTCAGGTGGAGTAGTTCCATCATGAATATAACCACATACCCGACACTTCCATTTAACTGATTCATCAGACTTCAGAAACTCACCATTTTCTAAACGTTTTTTCAAATCTGCAAATACTTCAGCATGATGCTTTTCTACATCAATAACAGTTCTGAAATAACGAGCAGCTTTCTTTTCGCCCTCTTCTTCAGCAATTTCTAACCATCCTTCTTTTCTTGCAACTTTAGCAAAAAACGTATACTTATTTCTAGCCTGACTCTCACCAGCAAATGCAGCTTTCAAATTTTCAACTGTTTTTTTAGACATAATATGTAGCCCCTTCTTATTAGTAATAATTACTTTTATTAATTACATTATAAACTAGCTTTTTCTTTCTGTCAATACTTTCTTGAAATTTTTGTACTCTTCTTGGCTAAAAATTACATTTATAATATATTTTTAGCTATCAGACTAATTTAAAACCAAATTTTTTTGATTTTTAAAAAAAAAATTTGGTAAAATCAAAATTTTTAAAATATTTAAAGGAAAACTACTAGTAAATCGCGAATAAATATTTACAATTCACATCAAATTTTTTTACGAGAGGTGAGTGGTAACGTGGACAAGTTAACCGGCTTAAACAGTAAAGAAACATTTTTTAACCAAGTTAGTTCTCTTGAAGGAAGTTATGCTATAGTCGATTTGGACAATTTTAAAAGTTTTAATGAAGTTTATGGTCACAGTGTAGGGGATGAAGTATTAAAGAAAACAGCAGATGTTTTAAAAACTAATATTGATACTCGCCACATTTTAGGTAGACTTTTGCATGATGAATTTTTAATTTTCTTCAAGGGCTTAAGTGTGAATGAAGCCAAAGTTCTCCTTGATGATATTCGAGAGCATTTCCACGGATTTTACTTTCCCTCAGTGAATAAGGAATTACGAATTATCTTTAGTGCTGGTGTTGGATCTAATTTTGAAACAGCAGAAACAGCGTTAAAAAAAGCTAAGGATTTGGGCAAAAACAAAATCATCTGTTTGTAAGATTTAAACCCTGAAGTCAAGGTAAAATTTGATTTCAGGGTGTTTTATTTTATTAAGCATTATACTTTCATAGTTGAGTTATATGTCACCGTTTGATGGCATATACTTAAAAATCAACTGCAAAAGTTGAATAATTAATGTTTTACGTCTTATAGTGTTCGCAAGGCGAGCGGAATTAAATGCATAGGAGTGAATCTTATGAAACAGCAAACCTTTCTTAAAGGAGCAGCTATTCTCCTAGCCGCAGGTTTAATCAATCGAATACTTGGATTTGTTCTGAGAATTATTATGGTGCATTATCTTGGTGATGAAGGTGTAGGGTTATATTCGATGATTTATCCACTTTATATAACTTTAATTCTATTTTCCACTTTAGGTTTTCCTGTTGCTGTTTCAAAATTAGTTTCTGAAAAAAATGCCTTAGGAGATATCAAAGGAATAACGAAAATTTTACGTGTTGCTCTTATCACAGTCTTATTTACAAGTTTTACTCTTACAGGGGTTACTTATTTATCAACAAAATGGTTGGCCTTAAAACTTTTTTCTGATATACGTACTTATTATCTTCTACAGGCTATAGCTCCTTCTCTTATCTTTGTTTCAATTGCTTCTGTTCTAAGAAGTTATTTTCAGGGTTTAAGAACAATGACACCTACAGCAATCTCTCAAACAATAGAGCAAGCGATGCGAATCATTGCATCAGTTTATTTCATTTCCCTATTAATAAAACGCGGCTTACAATATGGATCAACTGGAGCAGCAATAGGTATTACTGTAGGAGAGTTTAGTGGGATGATTACTCTTATCATTCTATTCATCCTTCACCGGTATATAAAAGGTGGTACTGATCTTTTTTCGAAAAATTTAAAAACCACCACTTCAAGCTATTCCTCCAAAAAGGCTTTTAAGGAATTATGCAAAATAGGAATTCCTATCACAATTGGTAGATTAGTTATCTCTCTAATGTACACAATTGATGCTATTTTAATTCCTAGTAAATTACAACAAGCAGGTTTTTCTGTCGCAGAAGCCACATCATTATTTGGACAGTTATCTGGAATGGCAATTCAAATTATCTTCTTACCTACTACTATAAGTACTGCATTAACCACTAGTTTAATGCCTACCATTTCTGATGCGCTTGCTCGAAACAAAATGAATTTTATACGAGAAAAATATCATGAAGTATTAAGAATAACTTTTTATATCGGTATGCCAGCCTCTCTATTTTTCATTTTCCGAGGCAAAGACATTTGTCATCTACTCTTTAATTATGCCTCAGCAGGCTCACTTCTTTCTCTCATGGGTTTTGGAGCAATCTCTACCTATTTCACACACGTAGCTTTTGGTGTCTTAAATGGGTTAGGAAAACCACATCTGGCTGTTAAAAATATGATTCTAGGCACTTCGTTCAAACTTGGTGGTATTCTAATACTTGTTAGCCATCCCCTGTTTGGAATTAAAGGTGCTGCTATAAGTCTTGCCGCTGGATGGATTATAGGTTCCATTGCTGATTTTATCTCCATTGGTAGAATTGTCGGATTTAGAATGAATTTATATCACATAATGCTTAAACCTTTCTTAGGATGTCTGGTTCTCTACTACGCTTTACCTGTTTTTGATTCTGTAGGAATTGTTTTTGGATTAGGAACAAAAATGATAACTCTTTTAACTATTTTGCTTTCTATGATTATGTACTTTATCTGGCTTGTTTTAGTTAAAGGAATTACAAAGAAAGACCTTGATAAAATTAAATAAAAAAAGAGACACATACATCGTATAGCGTCTCTCTTTATTTTTATCTTTTGAGTTAAGACCCCCACTTCTATAAGTGGGGGGAATTGTTTTTAATCTTCAGTGGGGGTAGAATCCCCTACTGAAGCCCCGATGTTCAGCTTTAGCTGGACGAGTTCACTTAAATTTACCTATTTTTTGTACTGGTAAAGATAATTGAATTTTAAATTGATCATAAGATTCTGGTTTTAGTGAAATTATAGCACAGGTTGCCGGGCCAGCAGATTTATATAACGGAATTGAAGTCTCAGCATCTAGGGTAAAAGTTAGATTATTTGTCCTAGCCATCTCCTGAGCCTCATACAAGATACCCTTTGACCCAACAGGTAAAATTTCCTCAACAAAAGAATTATCCCTCATGTCCAACAATACTGATATAGATAGAATTTCAAGATCTCCCATCTTAATTTCATCACCAACTTTTGGCAGACCCACAACCACAGCAATCGATCCTGATTTAGTTCTTATTCTTCTCCAGTCCTCAGAGAACATTGTTCCTATAACAGTTATTCCCATGCCTGTCTGGCAGACTGAAAAATTTTCTTCAGTACTACCTGTTAGTATAATCTCATTTTCTAATGGCTCTATTACTTTTTTGATTCCCTCAATAATCTTATTACCAGTATCATTCATTTCGGTGGATAGTGTATTTGTTACAACCATAGGTTTAGCACCAACACTTAAAACCTCTGCTAAGGCGACAAACGTTGTAAAATAACCAACAATTTCTGGGGATACTTTGATGATATCCTTTTCTTTACTTCCAATTCCTCCACTTGAATCACAGGCAACAACGAGAATTTGTTCCTCATTTATTGAAATCAAAGTTAAATCACGAAATCTTTGAACTTGCATTGCCTTTGCCCCTTTTATTTTTTATCTTTTGAAATAAGACCCTCACTTCTATAAGTGGGGGTAGAATCCCCTACTGAAGCCCCGATGTTCAGCTTTAGCTGAACGAGTTCACTTTGCTCTCGAAGTAGACAACACCTTTTTATTAAAAGACTGCTTTGATTGACTCTGATTTTTATAAATAACTTTATAAAGAATATAGCTTAATATTACTGCAAAAAATCCATCAACAACAGAGTGCTGCTTTATCATAACAGTCGATAGAGAAATAAGAATTGCTGATATTAGAGAAGCACGCTGAAGCCATTTATAGTTCTTTAATTTTTCCGATTCCATTACTGCAACATGAACAGCTATGGAATCTAAAACATGCATACTAGGTGCAACATTTGTCGGTCGATCTTTGCTATATATATTCAAAATCATCTTAGAAAAAAGATCCTGATCACTTACTAAAGGTCGTAAATTCTGACCATTAGGCCAAACAAAGTAAATGAAAAAACAGATGGTCATTCCACCAAACATAAATAACGTCAGCTTAATAAAATCTTCTTTTGAAGTTAAACCAAAATAAATAAGAGCAATTCCTATGTAGATATACCAGAAAAGATATGGAATTATAAATATTTTTAGAAAAGGAACATAGTCATCAAGAATGGAATATACATAATATTTTGGCTCAATAAATTGATTAAAAGTCTGGTATAATAAACCTATAACACCATAGTAGCCAAGAATCAATAAATGATTGTATCGTTTCCATGAATTTTTAAACATAACCACCAACTCCTGTAAATTGTAAAGAAATTTTATAGTTTTCCCAAAGTATGATTCAGATCATGAACCAATACTTCCGCATCTTCTAACTCCATTCATATTCCTAAAGTTCTCACCCCCCTTTTTATGACAACCTTCTTTAGTGAAATTCAACAAAGGTAACAATTTTTCCTCCAAAATTATCGTTTATCTTTTCTCTTTTTTTAAACAAAATACGCAAAAGGGTCTAAAATATAATATGACCAGATTCCTATTTTGGAACCATGGTCATATATTTTACAAAATTATAAGTAGTATAAATCCCTGCCTAAATTAGGCTAACCAACGAAATTCTTTTTTTAAGCAGCTTTAGTTGAAACAGATATTTCTTTCCCATAAAAAATAAAACCAAGCACAAACATAAAGCCAATAGCAAATAAACAATAATAAAATTTACCTAACCCTATATAACTCAATAAAATACTACTAAAAAAAGCCATAAAAGGATTAGAACTTAAAGCTATCAATCTAATCAGCGATGAGAACCTTCCTCGATATTCATCTATAACATTCTTATATGCCTCAGAAATCACTGAAATCCTCATAACAGATACAAAAATACCAAAAAGCAACATAACCAAACACATAATGTACACATTAAATACTTTCGATAAAATTATATAAAAAATGCTTAGAATAATGGAACAAAGTAAAATAATTTGATTCATAGGAAGATGTTCATTTATTTTCTTTACAACAATAGTTCCCAAAATAACTCCAATACTTAAACTTCCAAAAATTAAACCTATATATGTACTTTGAGATCCTGGGTCATCCGTCAATAATTTTACAAAAAAAGGAACTACTATGTCAAAAGGACCACACATCAAACCTAGATAAAAGAAAATCACTGCTGCAAAAACTAAAATCTTTGAATTTTTCACCACTTTTATACCTTCAAATAAATCTGTTAATATACTCTGTTTTTTATTAATTTCTTGTTTTCTAACAACTGATGGAATTTTCATTGTAAGAATAACTGATGCAGAACAAAAAAAAGTTAGAGCATCAAAAACAAAAGCACCAATAAAGCCTACCATTCCAACAAAAAATCCTCCTCCAGCTAAGCCAATAATACCCACAACTTGAAAAAAAGAATAAAGCAAAGAATTGGCTTGAATTAGTTCTTCTTTTGAAACTATAGAAGGAACTACTGCTCCTTGAGCAGGTGAATTAATACTCTCGAAAATTGAGACGACAAATGTTACAATATATAAGTGATAGTGAGTCAATACATTAAAATAAAATGCTATGGGAACACTTAATATAGTAAGCCCTCTACAAATATCGGTAATAAACATGATTTTTTTACGACTATATCTATCGGCAAACACTCCTCCGATTGCAGTTAGGCAAATATTTGGGATCGTACTTAGAATTGCAATTAGTCCCATAGAAATTGGACTATTAGTTAATTTAAATACCAACAACAGTAATGCTATAAATTCAATATTATCACCAAATCTAGACAGAGATTGCGAAATAATAATTTTTCTATAATTTGAATTATTTTTTAATAAACCCATATTTTCCTCCTTGTGATTATAAATTATTAAACTTTATTCCCAATCCTACTTACCTCATTCCCTAACAATAACCCATACATCTTTTAATTTCAATACTGGCCCTCCATATTTAACTGGTATAGGTTCCTGGTTATCTTTTTTACACCAACATCCACTCGACCAGATCGTTTTATTACCTACAGTTTCAATTTTATTTAATATTTTTTCTATCTTTTCACATACAACTACGTTTTTTACAACTCCTTTTCCTTTCCCACATTCAATATACCTTCCCTGACCCTGAATAAAACATAGACCATTTTCCCAATCTATGCCACCATGAAATGCTTTATCTAAAATTATGCCTTTTTTGAAATTTCTAATAATATCTTCTTCATCTGATTCTCTAGGCTGAATATATGTATTACTCATTCTAACCATTGGTCGTTTAAATGGGTCTGTAGTTCGAGAATTTCCATTTAACTCTATAGTATTATATACAATATTATTCAACTCATTAACTATTTTTCCTTCTTTTAATAAAATAGTTTTTTTGCTTTTGGTTCCTTCATCATCGAACTGATATGAACCCACAAAATGCAGATAACCTGGATCATCAATAACCGTTAACTTAATATTACAAATTTTTTCACCAATCTTCCAACCTCCATACTTTTCAATATTATCTCTCTCTACTAAGTGGCCAATTATCTCATGAGCAAATAAGCCACTAACTTGATGATTAAAAATTATATCATATTCACCTGACTTAATACTTAATTCTGGCAAAGAATATATATTACTAATTTCAACCATGTTATCTTTTATATGTGGAACTATATCTAAGTTTTCTAGATCATTTTTTATATCCAACATAATTATTTCACGGTTATCTTTATTAATATTTATGATTAAACCAAAGTAATAATTAGTAAAATCCTCATGCTGAATTTGGCCATTGAGCTTTACAACTCGACAATATATATCTGAGGCAACAATTGGTTTAACATCAAAGTTGAATTTTTCTCCTAACTTTTTAAAATCTAATTGATGTGTACATAATTTTTTATAAACAATCTCTTCAACTTCTTTTTCCTGATACGAAATCCATTCCCAATCGTTTTCATGAATAAAATAATTTTCCCTTGACAGTTCTTCAAACTGTGTTTCTTTTTTGCCCACAACTCTACGATAATGTCCACCCATTCTCCGCTTCCATTGAAAATTCTCACCTATTAATTTACACCTACTTCTTAATTCATAAAAATAAATATTAGATATCATAGTTCAATATTTTCTTTAGCTGGTTGATCAAGAATCCTATTCCAGCCTTGCCTCTTTTCTGCTTCTAATAATTTACTTTCTAACCAGCAGAGAAGTTTATCCATACTATTCACAACCGAGTTATTATAGGCAGTTTTGCATATATCTAAATATTTTGGGTCACTAGCGTTGCATAAAAAAATATTGAATTGTCAAGACCCAAATGTGATTAGTTTAATTGAATAAATAGAAAAAACTCCTTATAATTAGAGTTAGGATAGTTTTTGCCCAAATCTCTAAAAATAAGGAGAACCACTATGAACAAAGATATCACAAAAACCACATTTTTTCAACTGTTTGAACC
>DAOVRZ010000198.1:0-3547 GCA_030627905.1 Halanaerobiales bacterium | reverse complement strand
TGAAGTGGTTGGTAGGATTGATAGCTGCAACGCTGGGAATGACACTACTTACTACTGCTACCGCTGCTATAACTGCAATCATGCTAAATAAAGATTTGATTTTCATGTAGTCATTTTTCCTCCTATTACAATTGTCTCTTAGCAGACCTTGCACCACAAATATAAATTTTATTTTCCATTTATCTCTTATTAATAAATAAAAAATAAAAAGTAATATTTAAGGATTTGCTTTAGAGTACCAGTTGGATTTTACTTTAAAGTCATTGTATTTGTCTAGATCGTGATTTACAAGTTCGTAGTATAAATGTTTTACTTCGTCCTCTTGTTCAGAACATGAATTACTAAAATCATCTAATTGCTGGCGTACTTCGATTGTAATCCCGCCCCCTCTAGCGGAGTCTGCAAATCCTCGCATGAAACTTAAGTATTGACTTTCTTCTGTTAACATGTCTTCTATGGCTTCTTCATCCCCCGATTTCCAACATTTTACCCTTTCTTGAATTCCGTCGCAACTTCCAAGGTCAGATGAATATTGCTCAGCATTAGAGTACCCATCTGTCCGTTTAATCAGTTGAAGATCTGTCGCGATCAATATATTATTGAGTATCTTCTGCACGTTCTCCGCAAAGTGTATCAAGTCATTAATAGATGTGTATGCTTCGAAAAGACCACCTAAAACAGCATCATAATCTTTTATTGCCTGTAAAAGGCTCTCTTTTGCCACATCTTCAGAACCTCCTATAACCAGACTATTATATAGTTCAACGGTATCTCCAATTGTTTTATCTAACGCTTCATCAGCATCTTGAGATATGAACACATAGTAGGATTGTGCTGTAATTCCAAGATAGAATTCTCTGTCTAGCAACCCTTTATCAACAATCAAATACCAATCATGTTGATCTGTAACTACATATTTATTATCCAGAGAATACATACCAACTACTATTCGGAATCTCCATATACCCTCTGTTTGTTCCTTATTATAAAAGAAACTGAATTCTTTGCTCTCTTTTGGTGCTAATTCTTGTAAATCATTTGAATTGAAATCCCAAGGCGTTTTTTCATCGCGATCAAGGAATGCTTCAACTTTAACTTTTCTGTTAACGATTTGGGGGTTAGTTACCTGAACATAGAATGTTTGCACGCCCGGGCTATTTAAGTCAATTAGTTCATTGTAAGGTGATTTGCCATTAATTGTAATACTGGTTATCCACGGTGTATGCCGGACAAAATTATATTCATTCTTTTTTTCAGACGTTATTGCCATTGCACCCCAGTATTCTTGAACTCCATCTTTTATTTTTGGTGTTTGCCATACTGTTATGCATTTAGCCTTTTTAGGAACATTTAATGTAATAGTTAAATCCTTTTCTCCGCCATAATATGACGCTGATCCTTCTTCAAGAGATTTACCATGTATATCCGTATGAGCTTTTACTGTTATACTTCCTCCACATCCAGGTAGTGGATAGTTATTTAGGTTTTTCACAGTTACTTTTATTGGGACTTTCGGTTCTGTGACTGTAATATCCTCACTACACGACTTTGTAGCTCCTTTGTCATCCCAAACAATTAATATAACTTTATATGTTCCTTCGAAACAATAGGTGTGTTCAGGATTCTTCTGCGTTGTTCCCAATTTATCGCCAAAGAGCCACTGATATTTCTTTATCTCACCGTCAGGATCATAGCTGGTGGAAGTGAAATGTGCCGTCAGCCCATCTTTTTCATATGTAAAGGAAGCTTTTGGTGGCAGATTTTTCTTTTCTATCACCGTAACTTTCTTTGATGCAGATTTTCCTTCATAAGTAATTTTTATAGTAGCTTCTCCGCCTTTCAGTCCCTTGAATTTACCATTGCCTATGTTTTGCAATATATCTGAAGCATCGACAGTCCATGATACTTGACTGGTCAATTCTTTTTGACTTCCATCTGAGTATGATCCGTAAGCTTGCCACTGGAGTGTCTCACCTGCTTTTATCTTATCCGGTCCTGTTATCCAAATTCTCTCTAAGTCAGGTAGTTGGTTTTCTTTTAGATAAATCTTTAACCAGTCATCCCATTTAGTATCTTTCGCAAAATCTAATTGATCGTATTCGTCTTTGTATTTTGCTGAACCTTTAAGCGGAAAATAGATAGATAAACCTTTAGAATTAGGATGGGAGAATCTATTTTTGCTATATACACAATGATTTATTAAGTCAATTACATTGCCAGCAGCATTTTTTAAGTCATTAGGCACATCTGATTCTTTAATTAATTGAGAAAAGTCATATATATCCACATATTCGTCTTCATGGTTTGTTGATTTGGCATATTTTTCAGCATTGTTCCTTGCTGCACTTATTTCTTTACGATAAGAGGGCCAATATTGTATTAACTTTTTGGCGAGTGTATCTACTGAATCTTTGAGCTGAACTATGTGTTTAGTATCTACTTTTGATACACTAAAATCGTATTTAGGGTAATTTAATTTATAAAATTTATAATACTCATCTACCCAAATCCTTCCCAGCTCGTCCCAACCCATATTAGGTTTTTTAGTAAGTTCTTGTAAGATGGCATCGTATGGGGACATACGGTGACCTCCTACATCTTCTGAGGCAATAACTGTGTTAGTGTAATCGTTTAGCTGATAGACTGTCTCTATATTACCCATTATGCATGCATCGAAAACTAGCACATCAAATTTTATACCAGCTTGTTTAAACGCCTGTTTTATTTCTTGTAGGGTTAGTTTATCGTCATTACTAGTATTATCTTTACAACACCCCTCCCAACCTGAACCGTGATCCCATAACACTATGCAGTAATGCTGTGCGGAATAATCCTTTTTAACCCAAGTTATAAAGTCATACAACGTATTTGGATGACCCATATTTACTTCTTCGTTGAAATCCGCTTCACTGTCAGGTTTTAAGTTCTTGGTAATCTTGAAGCGCTTGCATGTAGTCCAATCGCCAAAATCATAACACCAATCCTTACCACCATGTCTATCCAGTTGCACAACCACATTGACATCTTCTGTTGAACCTATTTCAGACATCTCTAAAAAGTCACCCTTGGGACCACTCGATACTGCCATCCATTCAATGTCGTTATCTGCGTCCATATAAACCATAAAACTCCATTCTTTTGTATCGCAAACAATATTTATCGTCTCGGTTCTATCATTATTCCCTTCATCGCTTCCTTCATCAATGGCATTCCAAACATCTGCTTTTGCAAACATGATAATATCACCACATTCATCCGCTTTCCAGCTATCCATATAGGTATATACTTTGCCTACGGCAAGAGAAGGAACTGTGAACTCGAAACTCTTGAGTAACTTATCATGTCCTTTGCCCATTTCACCAGCCACTAAAAATTTCCCTGCATTACCTTTTCCCTGATTCTTTACTGTAATTGTAAATTCAACATTGTCACCTTGTTTTGGATATTCAGGTTTCCATAAAATATCTTGTATAATAAGATCTGGCTTTTCACAGGGAACGTTCAATGTTTCTGTTCTCTCATTGTTATACTCATTTGATTCATCAAT
>DAOVRZ010000175.1:0-6004 GCA_030627905.1 Halanaerobiales bacterium | reverse complement strand
TGGAGCGTTTAAAAATAGGGATAAAAGAAATATCTTTAAGGATACTAGAATCTTTTCGACGTGATACACTAACCACTGAAGATATTGTCAGATTAAACAAACGAATTCAAGTACGACGTTTATGATATATTAATGATACCATGGAGGTGATGAAAGAAAACTATGCAAAATTTAAAAATTCTCAAAAAAAAATGGTGCATTCTTTTTTAATAAAAATCTCAAAACACGAATGGTAAATTTTAACAATTATGTAAAGATGAATTTTTCTGTTTTATTGATCGAATAATATTTTACTCGTTAGAGCTGTAAAATAAGCAATAAACTTGACAAATAAAGAAAAATAGTGTATAATATTGTGAAAAGATTCACAATATTATATTTGATTAATACAACTTATGACGTAATGTTTTATATTATATAGTAAAAGAGGTGTTCAACGATGCAGGAAGTGCAGATCTGTGTGGGAAGTAGTTGCCATTTAAAGGGAGCATATCAGGTGGTAAAGATTTTTCAGGAGATGGTTAAAACACATCAGTTAGAAGTAAAAATTCACCTAAAAGCATGTTTTTGCCAAAAAAACTGTACACAAGGTGTAACGATCAAAGTAGGAGAAAAATTAATTAGTAAGGTTTCACCTGATAATGCAAGAGAAATTTTTCACAAGGAAATTTTTAAGGAAGGTGAAGCATGATGGAAATTCTATCTGTTCTTGAAGCAACATGCAAAGATTGTCATCGTTGTTTGCGTTATTGCCCTGTTGGAGCGATTGGTTTTGGACAGGATCAGGCTCGGATTATTCACGATAAGTGTATATATTGTGGTCGGTGTATCAATGTTTGCCCACAAAAAGCGAAAGTACCTTATGATGCTACTGTTGAGTTGAAGAAATACTTGGACGCTGATACATGCACACCTCTGGTAGCCTCTGTAGCACCGTCTTTTATTGCTACAATGGAGATAGATGATTATAGACGATTGGTAGGTGGGTTAAAACAACTTGGTTTTACTTATGTTACTGAAACAGTTCATGGAGCTAACTATGTAGCTAAAGAATATATAAGATTAATTCAGTCACAGAATAAACCTTTAATCTCAGCTTGTTGTCCAGCTATTGTAAATTTGATTGAAAAGCATCATCCAGAGATGATTCCTTATTTGGCTCCAGTGGTATCACCAATGATGGCTCATGGGCAGATTTTAAAGCAGATGTATGGTGAAGATATAAAAGTTATCTTCATAGGTCCATGTCTTGCAAAGATGGATGAATTAACTCGACCTGAAGCAGCAGGAGGAGTGGATCTGGTTCTAACTTTCAGGCAATTAAACCGACTTTTTAATGAAAAGGGAATAGATTTAAGTAAAATAAATCCAGCTGACTTTGACTATGAGCAATCAGACTGGCCAAGAAACTATCCGATTCGGGGTGGATTGTTACAATGTGCTGCTTTAAAGGTAGAATATCCAGAAGATCAGATTCTGGCTGTGACCGGGATTGAAGAGTGCATGAAGACGATGGAGGATATCAAAGTAGGGCGAATTAAACCTGTCTTTTTGGAAATGATGGCTTGCCGGGGTGGGTGTATTAATGGGCCAGAAGTTGATACTCCTTTAGGGGGAGCTACACGGCGACAACTGATTGTTAAGCATAATAGAGAGAGGGAGAAACAGATTCAGCTAAAAGAACAATCAGTAAAGCTGGTTCCTACTTTTAATCTGAGTTTAACTAGAAATTATTCCAATCGTAAGTCAATCTATCCTATGCCTTCTGAGGAAGAGATTCGGGAAATCTTAAAAAGAATCGGTAAGTTTAGCAAAGAGGACGAGACTAACTGTGGTGGTTGTGGATATAAGACCTGTCGTGAAAAAGCGATTGCAGTTTTTCAAGGATTAGCTGAAGAAAAGATGTGTATTCCTTTTATGAAAGAGCGCTTTGAATCACTGTCACATGTAATTGTTGAATCTTCTCATAATGCGATAATTGTTGTAGATCAGAATATGAAAGTACAGGAATTTAATCCTGTTGCAAATAGGATGTTTAATCGAAAGAATGAATCTCCTATTGGTCAGTTTCTATATCGCTTTATTGATCATCAATTATTTCAAAAAGTTTGGGAAGAAAAAAAGCCGATTGTTCACCATAAAGTTAAATATGACCAATATAAGCTTGTTACGGATCAAACAATCTTTTCAATTGAAGAGTATAGAGTGATTGTAGGTATATTTACCGATATTACTGGTCATGAAGAACAGAAAGAACAGGTTCGTAAAATGAAGAGGATGGCCATTGAAAAGACTGCAGATGTTGTTCATAAACAAATGAAAGTAGTACAAGAGATAGCAATGCTATTAGGAGAAACAACAGTTGAAACGAAAGCAGCATTATATGAGCTCACAGAGTTGATTGAGGATGGTGAAAGTAGGTGAATTTTGTTGTAGAAAATTTTTATCAGAGCATGTCTCGTTATGGAGAAGAACTTTGTGGTGATCATGTTGAAATGATAAAAAAAGAAGATAATAGCATTATGGTCTTATCCGATGGCTTGGGTAGTGGTGTGAAAGCAAGTATTCTTGCTACTCTTACTTCGAAAATCGCTATTGGTTTAATTGAAAAGGGATTGCCCTTAGAAGAAATAATTGAGACAATAATTGAGACTTTGCCAATATGTCAAGTTAGAGGGATGGCTTATTCTACTTTAGCTATTTTAAAGATATATAATGATGGTGCAGCTTATCTTGTTGAGTTAGATTCTCCACCTGCGTTTTTGCTCAGGAAAAGGAGAATTCGTCAACTAGAGATGAAGGAGAAAATGATTAAGGGTAGATTGATTAAAGAAGCATTTTTTCAAATGGAAAAAGGTGATTGTATCTTTATCGCCAGTGATGGCGTTTTACATGCTGGTATAGGGGGTCTGATGGATTTTGGGCTTGGATGGGATGGAGTAACACAGCATTTGGAAGAATTATCGGCAAAAAAAACGTCTCTAAAACAGATGATTGAGAAGATGATTAAAATCTGTCAAGCCTATTATGTGATGAAACCAGGAGATGATTTTACAATTTTAGGGGCACAGCTTAGAGTGCCTAGTTATCTGACAGTGATGACTGGCCCACCTGTAGAAGAAGCAGACGATCTGGTGATAGCTCGCAAATTAATCGGTGTTAGAGGTAGAAAAGTGATCTGTGGAGGTACTACAGCTCAGATTTATGCTAGAGAGATGGATAGAGAGTTAGAATGTACATTTGACTATGTAGATCCAGATATTCCGCCTGTCTCTTATATTGAGGGAGTTGATTTGGTTACAGAGGGGCTTCTGACTTTGAATCGAACTCTTCAAATTTTACAAGATTATCGGTATCCTGAGATGCCACTAGGTGAGGATGGTGCTTCTTTGCTGGCAAGAGAATTGTTAAAGAGTGATGAAATTACAATGTTAGTTGGACGTGCTGTAAATGAAGCTCATCAGAATTTAAATCTTCCTGTTGATTTGGGGATTCGTGCACAAGTTATTGAGCGTTTGATTGGTTATTTGGAACGACTACACAAAAAGTTAAAAATAGAGTGGTTTTGAGTTTAAAGAAGAGGTGATAGTATATGAAAAAATGCACAGTAGAAATATGTGTAGGAACACCTTGTCATCTAATGGGAGCACAAGATTTACTAAGTGCAGTTCAGAGTATTTCTAAAGCACAGTTGGAATTAATCCATCTTAAAACAGTACCATGTTTGAAATCTTGTGAAAATTCTCCTGCTGTTCGTATTAATGGAGAAATTTGTGCACCAATGACCCCTGATGAACTTATTCAAAAAATTACTGCTTTGTTGGAAGTTTAGAGGAGTGATGTATATGCATACTAATGTATCAGAAGTGACAAAAATTAAACGTCGTGTTTATATATCTCTTGCTAGGTTGGCGATGAAAGATCAATTGGTAGAGAAGATAGAAACAATTCCTGAGACTCTCTGTACCTCTGATACTCCACGTTATCGGTGTTGTGAATATAAAGAGCAGGCTATTTTAAGTGAACGGATTAAACTAGCTATGGGTTTTGATCCAGATTTACACAAACATACGCCTCTTTCTAAATTAGCTGCGGAGGTTGAAAACGTAGAAGATGATGAAAAAGTGATACGTGTTTTGAGTATAGCATGTGACCACTGTCCAATAGATAAATTTATTGTTACAGATGCTTGTAGAAATTGTGTTGCACATTCCTGTCAAAATGTTTGTCCTAAAAATGCCATTGTTATTATTCAGAATAAGGCGTTTATCGATCAAGGAAAATGTATTGAGTGTGGAAGATGTAAAGATGTCTGTTCTTTTGGGGCAATTCATCAGAATAGTCGCCCTTGTGAACGTGCATGTGCAGTAAAAGCAATTCGTGCAGATTTTACACGTCAGGCCTCGATTGATTATGATAAATGTGTTGGGTGTGGTAGCTGTGTGATAAGTTGTCCTTTTGGTGCTATTGGAGATACTACTCAGATTGTTCAGGTCGTTAAGATGCTGAAAAACTCAGAGGAAAGAGTTAAGGCGATTCTGGCACCATCGTTTCTGGGCCAGTTTGGGGCTAAGGTTGGCCCAGAAAAAATCAAAGCTGCCCTTCAACAGATTGGATTTACTGATGTCTATGAGGCAGCACTCGGTGCTGATATGGTTGCATTGAATGAGGCCCATGAGTTAGTGGAAAGGCTAGAGGAAAATCAACCATTTATGACATCATCCTGTTGCCCATCATTTCTTAGTCTTGTGGAACAACATTTTCCTGAGTTTGCAGATTACCCATCATTAACTGTTTCACCAATGATTGCTTTGGCCCGTTCTTTAAAACGAGAAAATCCAGAAGAGAAAGTTATTTTTATCGGGCCATGTATAACAAAGAAACTGGAAGCTAAGGGTGAGGAGAGTTTGGATGCAGTTCTTACCTTTGAAGAATTAGGTTGTATTCTGGTAAGCATGGGTATCAACTTGACAGAATATAATTCTAAAGTGGAGCTTAATGATGCATCACGTCATGGACGGAATTTTGCTTATGCTGGCGGTTTAAAAAGTGTTATTGGTGAAGTTTTAAAATTAGAGGGTAAAGAAGATATGTTTAAACCTATCCAGGTAGATGGATTATCAAATTGTGTTGATCTATTAAAACAAATTTCTAATGGCAAATTGGATTGTAACTTTATCGAAGGTATGGGTTGTCATGGAGGTTGCGTAGGTGGGCCTGGTAATATGATGAATATGAAAGTTACCACTAAACTGGTACAGAATTTTGCTAACAAGTCTGAATGGAAACTGGCTACTGAGAATGAACGTGCTGAAGAGATGAAAAAGGACTTGGCTGAGAAGATTGAACGTTAAATATTTAAAAGATTGTTATTGGGAAGGTAACAACTGGAGTGTGGTAATTATTGGGCGGATAGGTGAGGTACAATTAAATAGTGGAGATGAGCGTTATACGTATATGTTGATATTTTCGGGAGAAAGTGAGGGAGAACTTTTTTCAGAAAGAATTGCTAACTATCTTCGTAATTTAAATGTGTTAAAGATCAAATCAAGATTTGAAGAATATATTCAAACATTAGGATGTCGTACAATTTTAGATAAGGATGACCTTCTTATGATACAACAAGGAGCATCTCAGATGCCTGAATTTTATAAGCAAGCTTTAAAGGGAGATATAACGAAAATAATTATATTTTGAGAAGATATTATAAAAGTCGATGTAATAACGTAGTTATTACATCGACTTTTATAATATCTCAAATTATTCTTCTCTTAAAATTTGGTTACTACTCAGGCATTCCATTATTGGGATGCCTATGATATTATCAGGCCATAGTCTTTGACCCCACGCCTAAACGTAGGCAACTCAAATAAAGAGACACCCTCAAGTGTCCCTTTGCTATTTGTTGAATCTTGTATCTATCTCTGTTGTGGTATGAAGGGTTCTCCTTTTATTGCTTTCATTAGTGACTCAAGCACCCCTTTACCATTCTTGCGACATGTAG
>DAOVRZ010000068.1:0-31343 GCA_030627905.1 Halanaerobiales bacterium | reverse complement strand
TATATATGTCACCTCAAAAATTCCAGATCTTAGTAATGTACATTCTACATAAATTACTAAAATCCTTTTATGCATTGCTAAATAATCCACATTATTTACCAAATATTTTTTAGTAAAATGTTAGTAGGTGAGTAGTAACATTTCTTGTAATGTTTCTCTATTTGCTTGATTTGAGATTAAACGATTCAATCTGCCATAATCTGTTTTGACATTTTCATCGATTAGTTTTTTAGGAATTCTATTATATCTTACTAGTTGGTTTAGATAATATAAGACCATATCTGGATTATAAACTCGTTTAGTACTTTCTTCATTAAAAAGATATCCGTTATAGTATAGTTTTAAATCTGGGAGTGTTTGTTTAATATTTAGATCGGTAAAGTTATCAAATATTTTTTCAAGTTCTTGAATAGAGAATCCTAACATTTCATTGGTTATTTGTTCTGTAGTAATATTTGCTGAAATATTAAACCCACTAGTTAAATCATCCAACATGATTGGTGAAATACCAGTGATAAAAATATGTTGAATAACTTTTTCTGTACCTATTTTGATTGTCTCATAAAAGTTTCTTACAAATCCTCTAGCTCTAATTATATCTTTGTAATACTTAGAATCACCCATAGCAATGATATCATTTGCAAAATGGTCGTATTCGTCAATGATAAGATAGATTTTTTTATTGGTTTTACGAACAATGCTGAAAGTTAGCTACGTCATTCTTTTTAGATCATTTTCTTCTTTTAGCTCTGTAACAATATCGTCTATTGGATGTTGAAAAACATCTTGGTAGTTATCAAGAAAAAAGATCAGACTGGTTAAAACCGTTTTCCTAAAGGAATCTTTCAATGATTCTTTTGAAGAAGTATCTAATCCAGAGAAATTCATTTTTAAAATCAGGCAACTATTTTTGTACTCTGTCGGATTTTTACCTATGTAAAGATGACCAAAAAGTTCTTCAAACTCCGAACAAGTGTTAATATCATAATAATGTTCTAAAGTAGATAAGAAAAGAGTTTTACCAAAACGTCTTGGACGGATAAAAAAAAGATATCTACCTGCTTTTTCGAGAATAGGAATATATTTTGTCTTATCGACATAAATATATCCTTCTCTTTGTATTGTTGCAAAATCTGTTATACCATACGGAACCTTCATTAGTCTCCCACCTTTATTCGATGTATATCCAATCTTATCTATTTATTTATTATATCATACTTTTACTGACTTTAGTATAACATGTATTATGATGATAGTTTGAATCAAAAATTTTCACCATAAAAAAGGAAAAGTTTAGAATATTTTTAATCATTTAAAGGTATAAATTGTCTTATAGGTGTAGATTCAGTTAAATGAAAGGGGAATAATTATGAAAAAGAAAAGTATTTTATGTTTGATGCTTATTTTAACTGTTTTGATCTCTTTAGCAGTTCAAGTTGGAGCAAGTGAGTTTAAGCAAGGAATTGAAGGTAACTGGCTTGGAAAGTTACAAGTTTCTGGTATGGAACTTAGGCTTGTTTTTAAATTTGCAAAAAATGTTGATGGCAGTTTTACAGCTATAATGGATAGTCCAGATCAGGGAGTGAAGGATATTCCGATTGATCAGGTTGTATTTGAAGATGGGACTGTGCGGTTAGAAGCAAAAGCTATGGGAATGGTTTATGAAGGTGAATTAAGTGAAGATGGTATGGAAATCATCGGAACTTTTACTCAGAACTCTTTTTCATTACCTTTAAATTTTGAACGTAGTTTAGATGAAATTGCAAATACTAGACCACAGGAACCAAAAAAACCTTACCCATATTTTGAAGAAGAAGTAGTATATATAAACGATATTGATGGGGTGAAATTGGCAGGTACACTTACTTTGCCACGCGCTGAAGGATCATTTTCAGCGGTAATACTTATAAGTGGATCTGGTGCGCAGGATCGAGATGAAGCAATTTTAGGTCATAAGCCATTTCTTGTACTTGCTGATTATTTAACACGTCAGGGTATTGCGGTTTTAAGGGTAGATGATCGTGGTGTAGGTGGTTCGACAGGAGATATTTCGTCATCTACTAGTGAAAATTTTGCAAAAGATGTGCTTGCTGGAGTAGAATATCTTAAGTCCTGTTCTGAGATTAATCATAAGCAGATTGGTTTAATTGGGCATAGTGAAGGTGGATTAATTGCTCCGATGGTTGCGGCAAATTCTGAAGATATTGCTTTTATTGTAATGATGGCTGGCCCGGGAATTCTTTGTGATGAGCTTATATATTTGCAGACTGAATTAATCAACAGGGCTTCGGGATTAAATGAAGAAGAGATTAAGGCAGCTCGTAAAGAACAGGAACAAATTTTTACTATTGTGATGGAAGAAGAAGATAGTTTGATCAGGGAAAAAAAAGTACGTGAACTAATAACTAAAAGCTTGCAAGAATTAAGCGAAGAAGAAAAGAAAAGCCTTGGAGATATAGAACAATATATTGAAGGTCAAGTTAGAGCTGCTACCTCTAACTGGTTTAGATATTTTATTACATATGATCCTGTACCTGTGTTAAAGAAGGTCAAGTGTTCTGTTCTTGCTATCAATGGAAGCAAAGATTTGCAGGTACCACCTAAAGAAAATTTGATGGGCATAGAAACTGTATTAAATGAAGGACAAAATAAAGATTTTAAAGTTATTGAAATACCTGAGCTCAATCACCTATTCCAAACATGTGAAACTGGTTCTCTAAGTGAATATGCAATAATTCAGGAAACAATTTCTCCTGCAGTTTTAAAGATCATTGGAGATTGGATTCTCGAACATACAAATATCCGATAAAATTAGAAAAATGTTGAATAGAGATAAAAAACGTTAGCGAAAAGCTGACGTTTTTTAATTATTTTAGAAGATGTAAAGACCTTAAGATTGAAACACAAAAAAGATGTTTCTTTAAAAGTTTTGTAAATCATATCTATCTATGGTAAAATAGAATTATAGAAAATGGAAATCAAAGAATGAGTTTGGAGTGAACAGAATGTTTAAAGAAATAGATAATAAAAAAAATATATTGGATAGTAAAAGACCGTTATCTACTGCAGTTTTAAATCAATTAAAAAAATATTATGATGTTGAATTAATTTATAATTCTAATGCTATTGAAGGAAACACGCTGACAATAACAGAGACAAAAGTCGTATTAGAAGATGGTCTTACTATTGGAAAAGGAAAGACTTTGAGAGAACATCTTCAAGTTATAAATCATAAAGAGGCTATTGACTACATTGAAAATGTTATAAAAAAAGATATCGACATTAGCGAGAGGCTGATTAAAGAGATTAATTATCTAATATTAAAAAGTATTAATAATGAAAATGCAGGCACATATAGAAAGATAAATGTATTAATTAGCGGTAGCGAGCATAGACCACCAGTACATTTTTTGGTAGCAGAAAAAATGGGAGATATAGTTAAATGGTATGAGGAAAACAAAGATAAGCTACATCCTATAGAACTTGCAACTATATTTCATCATAAATTTACTTTTATACATCCTTTTATTGATGGAAATGGAAGAACGGCAAGATTATTGATGAACCTTATTTTAATGAGAAATGGGTATCCAATTTCTGTTATTAAAATGGAAGATAGAGAAGAATATATGATTGCTTTGGAAAAAGCGAGTGTTATTAATGATTATACGGATTTTGTTGATCTTGTTAAAAAAGCAGTAGAAGATAGTTTGGATATGTATTTGTTTATTGTTGGATAGGAAATGGTGTATGTTGTTTCTCAAGTTATTTAAGTTAAGGACTTTAGGGAATCCCTAAAGTCCTATTTTATTTGTTTATGAATTAAACAAAAATAATTACAAATAGTATTAGTTGAGGAGGTTGATTTTTCATGACAGTAAGTTCACAAGTAAAACAAACTTTGGCGAGTTTAAAAGGTGTACAAGGTACTTTGCGGATATATTCAATACAAACCCTTGAATTTGAAGAACCACAATATAAAGGTTATTAAGCGAGGAGATATAAAATGAAGGAATGGATAGAAATATTACTGCGATCTATAGCTTTGTTTTTTTAAAGTTTAGTTTCCATCAGGATTATGGGAAAAAGAAATCCATCCAAAATGACGCCGTTTAATTTTGTCAATTATATTGTAATTGCTATTATTGCTTCGCTGATTTCGGTAAATATCATTAAAAATTTAGCTGATGTTGAATTTGCTGTGCTAGAAGCAACCGGTGATATAAATGTTTTATTAAAATCAGATAAAAAACCTATAACTCCTCATGATCTACTAACAAAACATGGACTTAAAATTCCAACAGAAATATTTACAGATTGTGGTATGTTAATATATAAAAAAGATCAGCCTGTCATGGCAGGGGGTAGCGGTTGCGGATGTTCTGCGACTGTGACCTATGGTCATTTTTTGAATCGAATGCGAAAAGGTGAATTGGAAAGAATCTTAGTTATTGCAACTGGTGCTCTACTTTCACCATTATCTTATCAGCAAAAAGAGAGTATTCCTTGTATTGCCCATGCAGTATCAATAGAAATGTAAAATAAGGAAGGTGTTTAGATTTGGAAAAATATATTTTAGCCTTCATAGTAGGTGGAGCGATTTGTGTTATTGGACAGCTTTTGATGGATGTGCTAAAACTTACACCTGCTCATACGATGAGCTCTTTAGTAGTAATTGGAGCTATATTAGGAGGTTTGGGTTTATATGAACCATTAATAAAGTTTGCAGGAGCAGGAGCATCAGTTCCCATAAGTAGTTTTGGTAATGCTTTGGTAAAAGGAGCTTTAGCAGAAGCTGAGAAAACTGGGATTATTGGAGTGCTTACTGGTATTTCTGCGGCGATAATCTTTGGATTTTTAGGTGCTTTGATATTCCGACCTAAAGGTTAAGCGTGATTTTAAGATATAACATGGCCTATTTTGGGCCTATTTTTTTGTAAATAGTGAAATTATATTTTAAAAAACATGTCGAATGGTGTAATAATTTAAGTAATGAAAAATTAAACAATAACTTAACTAAATAGCAGGAATAATAAAATTTAAGGCGAAATATAATATGTAATAAATTATATATATTTATATTTGAATTGAAAGGGGATGAAAGAATGGGTGAAACAATTATTCAGAAAAAGAAGAATCGGTTTGCAATTTTTACAAATTGGAACTTTATCTTGCTGTATCTTGGTGGTTTGGTATCACGTTTGGGAGATGGGATTTATTATATAGGTTTAACTTGGTACGTTTTAGATCAATCTAAATCTAGTTTGGCCCTCGGATCGTTTATGATGATTTCAACAATACCTGGTGTGATTTTTGGCCCAATTAGTGGTGTTTTGGTAGATCGATTAGATCGAAAGAAATTGATTGTTTGGATGGATTTTCTTCGAGGAGTTATTGTGTTAGTATTGGCTCGACTGCTGACCCGGGGAGAATTGTCGTATCCGATACTTCTTGCAGGAACATTTTTTATTTCTATATGTAGTACTCTTTTTAACCCTGCTGTTTCTGCAATGGTACCTAATATAGTTGATGATCAAGACTTAAGTAAAGCAAACTCATTAGAAAATTTAAGTCGAAATCTTACTGGAGTACTAGGAGCAGGTTTAGGTGGTGTTTTGATTGGACTTTATGGTGTGGCTGGGGCATTTATGTTAAATGGAGTTTCTTATATACTTTCAGCAATTTCTGAAATATTTATTCAGATGCCAGTTAAAAACGAACTAAAGGTTGCAGATACTGCGAAAGAGAACTCAGTGACTCAAAAAAGTACTTTTCTCCAGGAATTATTAGAAGGAATAAAATTTATCTTATCCAATAGATTATTAAGATCTATCTGTGAGACATCCATTGTTTTAAATTTCTTTTTTATTGGGGCTATAGGCGTTGGTTTGCCATTTATAGTTAAAGAAATAATGGGGCTTGGTGAGATGAAGTTTGGTATGATGGAAGGATTTTTCCCCGCAGGAGCGATTGTTGGTGCACTTGCAATTACTATTTTGCCAGAGCTTAAGAAGTTTTACCGATTGGTTATTGGAGGCTTAGCTTTACATGGTCTTATTCTCATTTTGATTGGGATTAGTATTATTCCATTTTTGATTAATTTACTTTCAATAAATCTTTCCTATTGGATCATTGCGAGCTTACTTTTAGTGATGGGAATTATCAATGTTATAATCAATGTACCAATGATTACCCTATTTCAAAGACTTGTTCCCGATGAAGTTAGAGGGCGTTTTTTTGCCATTTTGATGACATTCTCAAGTGGACTAATGCCTTTAGCTTATTTTTTATCAGGAGCCTTTCTCGGAATTTTACCTGCTTATATCCTATTTGTTTTCGGTGGGATAGCGGTTATTTTGGTAACAGTTAGAATGTCCAGGGTAGAGGAGTTTAAGCGGCTTTAGTTTAAAACAATTATATTTATATTGATTAATCTGATAATATTTATTTTTCTAAGAAGGACTACTTTTATTTAAGGAGAATAAACTAGTATCTATACTTAAAATTAGGAGTGATCAGTAATTAATGATAAAAGAAATTAAAGCAAAAAGATTATTATCTCATGTAAAACAACCTGATCTCTGGTTTGGTTTAAAATATAATATGAATATATATCGCGGATGTCAGCATCAGTGTATTTATTGTGATTCTCGAAGTGAGTGTTATCAGATTGAGAATTTTAATGATATTCAGGTTAAGATAAATGCCATTGAGTTATTACAAAAAGAACTTCCTAGTAAACGTGTAAAAGGAACTATTGGAACGGGTGCGATGAGTGATCCTTATACACCTATTGAAAAAAAACTACTACTTACTCGAAAAGCTTTGGAAGTTATCGCCCAGTATCAATTTCCAATTCACATGATCACGAAAAGTGATCTCGTATTTCGCGATCTAGATATTTTGCAAGAGATTAACCGTGTATATGCTGCGGTCTCTTTTACAATTACGACAACTGATGATGAACTAGCGAAAAAATTAGAACCAGGAGCACCTTCTCCAACAGAGCGTTTTAAAGCTATGAATGCTTTAGCTGATGTTGGTGTGTATACTGGAATTACAATGATGCCTATATTACCTTTTATAGAAGATAATGAAGAAAATATTATCAGTATTGTTGAAAAGACATATGCCTCAGGTGCAAAATATATAATCCCTTGGTTCGGAATGACATTAAGAGATCAACAACGAGCTTATTTTTATCAGAAATTGGATGAGTTATTCCCTGGAGTAAAAAGAAAATATCAAACTAAATTTGGTAATCGTTATCAATGTAATGTGAATCAGGGGAAAGAATTATGGGAAAGTTTTAATGAGTTATGTTCAAAATATGGAATTACAACTAAGATGGAGAAATATGTTGAGAAGAAGCCTGATCAGTTGAGTTTGTTTTGAGAAGGAGATACTCAAAAATATTTTGATAAATAACTCAACTTTTCAGTTCGGTGTAAGGTTGAGTTTAATGGCTTAGTGGAAAATATTATTCATATTTGAATCTATTTGTTCAAAGATTTTGGACAGACATCTATGACGAATATGAAGATGATTTTGTTACAGAGTATGCGATAGAAGGGCCAGAAGAAGATATTGCAGAAACTTTTATGAAATTTGTTTTAGTAAAGAGACCAAAAGGTAAGACAGTAGCAGAGAAAAAGATTTTATTTTTCTATCAATTCCGTGAATTAATTAATATGAGAAAAGAAATGAGAGATAGTTTGAAATAAGTTATTTCAAGAAGAAACGGGAGGAAGAAAAATGTCAAGTAATTTTACTGGTTTTGCAGAATTATTACTATATAATGGTTTAACTACTCATAGTGAAATGCCGATATCGGAAGAACTTTACTTAACAGAGATTTTGAATTTTTGTTTTGAAAAGTTTAAAGATACGGTACCATTACACGAATGGTTGGTAGAAATAACTGATATACTGTTATAATAAAGGAATAATCTCCTTTAAAAACTTAAAGTAAAGGAGTTAAAAAGTATTTGTCGAAATACTTATATAAGTAGTTCATAATAATTGGTACAGAATCTAGATTTCTTGAATATATTATTTAATGATGCACAAATTATAACATGAATAGCTTTATAGGAAGGGGATTTTTATATGTTTGAAAAAACTCAAATAGATAGAAAGTCCTTAAAAGGAAATATTTTACGAAAGATTATTTTAAGATTTGATTACAAAGGGATTGTTGAAATAAAACAGAGTATAGAATTTCTTCTTAAGAAAATTTTAAGTGAAGATTTTGATATACTTAATGAAAAGTATTTAAGTGAACTTGATTTTGATTTAAAAGATCCTGAATTAATTGAAACGACTGTTGATATTCCAAAGAAAGAATTAAAAAAAATAAAAGTTTACGAATTTATATCTAAAGATAAGCTAGTTAATTTAAAGATAAGTAAATATTTCTTAGAATTACGTATTAAATGTGATAAATATAAAAATTTTGAACATTATAGTGAGTTATTTTCTAATGTCATTAAAATTCTAAATGAAAATAATGAATTTTTAAGGGGATTAAGAATCGGTGTAAGAAAAATAAATAGTGTTTATTTTACCGATATTTCAAAAATATACGATTATTTAGAAAAAGATTATTTTAGCAATTCGGTCTTAAAACTTCAAGAAGATAGTCATAATGCAAATGTAATAAGAAGTGAAACGATTGATACTTTTAAATTAAATAATACACAATTTAATATGATCAGATATATGGATTCAGGAGAGATGTATTTAGATAATGAGCCAAAAATTGCTTATCAAGTAGTATTAGATATAGATGGTTATGTTAGAAATCAAGATGATATCGAAAATATAATTAAAGATAAAGATATTATTAAACATCTTAATGCTGTTAATGAACAAATTTTTGTATTGTTTAAACAAACTTTAACTAAAAAATTTCTTAAAATGTTGGTAATGGGACAATCTGATAATTATATTATAGGAGTGGATTTGAATGAATAAATTCAAACCAAAATTCAAGAGTCAATATTTAAGTCTAATTGAAGAAACGTATTATTTTGAAGAAGATGAAAAAATACTTCAGATTGGTTACGGCCAAATAAAACTTCCAAATTATAAAGTAGGTGTGAGAATTGTATCATCAATTACTAAAAATAAAAATGAAAAACTAACAAAAATTGATGACGTCTAATGTATTTTTTTTTAAACACTCAATATATTTGGAAGTATATTTGATTGGTTATAAAACCGAAGGTGAGAGTATTTTGTTTTTGATTAAATCAAAAGAGGATACTCTTTTTTGTGGGGTAGTTGATTGCTATGAATATCAAAATATAAATAAGACTATTGAGTTATTAGAGAGTGAAAATATTAATCGGATTGATTTTTTGTGCTGGACGCATCCAGATTTAGATCATTCTTTAGGTATCGATAATTTAGTTGAAAGATATATTGATATTAATACTCAAGTTATTTTGCCTGAAGGGATTAGTGGCGATGAAATACAGTATAATGATAGGGTAAAAAAGACGTTTGAAAAAATTGATGGTCTTATAAAACCAAGACGTGGAAAAAGAAAATATAATGTAAAGAGTGCCAGTGATTACAAGGTATTAAAACGCTTAACTTTCAGAAATTATGAAGAGGATATAATATTTGAAATTCGTAGTATTGCACCCAATTCTACTATTGTTAGAAGTAGAAAACAGAGTAAAGATATTGAGAAAAATGATTTTTCGATAGCCCTTATATTAAGTGTGGGTGAAATTAATGTACTCTTAGCGGGTGATATTGAAAATTATACAATTAAAAACTTCGAAGAATGGTATATACCAGAAAAAATAGATTGTCTTAAAATTCCACATCATACATCAAAGACTTCTAATAAAATTTTAAATTTTATTTATCCTGAATATAAATGTGATATTGCTAGTACTACAGTTTATCGTAATAATAATTTACCTGATATTGATCTCATAAATATATATAAGGATGTTACTTCAGAATTTTATTGTACAGGAAGTTTAGTGCCAACTAATGAATTATATCAGTTCGGTATAATTTTGATGCGATTTGATATCTTAAATAAGATTTATAATGTTTATTTAGAAGGTAATGCAGCACAAATATTTTGAAGGGATGAACTAGTCATGATCATTTCAGTCAGTCGGAGAACTGATATACCTGCATTTTATATGCCTTGGTTTATGAAAAGAGTACATGCTAAAAAAGCAGTGTATTATAATCCTTTCAATTTTAAAGGTTATGAGATTTCATTAAAACCAGAAGATGTGGATGTCATGGTTTTTCTTTCGAAAAATTATGCTCCACTTCTTCCTTATTTAGATGAGCTTAAATCTCTTTATCCAGTTTATTTTCATTATACCATTACAGGACTTGGCGGAATTTTTGAAGAAAGGGTTCCACCGATTGATGAGATGGTGAAAGTTTTTCAAAGATTATCAGAAAAAACTTCTCCAGAACAGGTTGAGTGGCGATTTGATCCGATATTATTGACTAATATTACTCCACCACAATTTTATCGAGAGAAATTTCTGGAGATTGCTGAACAGTTGGAAGGTTATACTAATAGATGCTATTTCAGTTTTGCTACCATTTATGATAAGGTAAAACGAGCTTTTAGTGAGCTAGAGAAAGATAAAGGAATTCAATTTATTGAACCTGATCTTGATCTTTGGCGAGAATTGGCTAATGAATTAGCAGATATTGGTCAACGATATGGGATAGAATTGTACAGTTGTTGCAATGAATTTTTGATTAATGATCGGGTTAAAAAAGGAAAATGTATAGATGGAGAACATCTAAATCAACTCTTTAATTTGCATAAAAAGTTTGCTGATTATCCAACCAGAGAGGCTTGTGGATGTGCTAAATGTGTTGATATAGGAGTATATGATACTTGTCCACATGGATGTATTTATTGTTATGCAAACATGAACAAAAATGTAGCTTTGCTAAATGAAGAAAATCATGATATCGAAGATGAACTTTTAGTTAGAGGCAAGATCAATGTTGTCAAGCGTTTGAAAGAGTGTGGAGAACAGACATCATTATTTTAAGATTTGAGAAGATTGCAATTATTTCAGAAAAACTATATAATTGTTGTAATGACGTATAAGGGGTGATGTAATGCGATGTAGTTATAGTGAAATAGGTGAAACAGCGATAGGGTGGTGGCTTTTTTTTAGTGGTAATCTTATACTAGCTGTGGTAACAATTTCGGTGTTACTCTTTTTTAAGATGGGATTTGATTTGCGTTTAGCGATTCCGATATTGCTGAAATGGGAAATATTTATAACCGTATTCTCGTTGATAATTGCAAATGTACTTCATCTCCACAAATATTTTATTTCTCGAATTCTTCCGGTGAAAGGTTTCGTAAGGATTACTCTACTTTACCTTCCTAGTTTTTGGTTTGCGATTTTAATTTTTTCATATACATCGTTTTTATTTCCTTTTGTTAGGATGTGGAATTTAAATCTAGAATCACCTCTGGGTTTTGTTATGCTTTTTCTTTTATTCTTTCGGATGAGGGCACAGCGAAACATTAATGATCCAAAGGGGCCTAAATTAAGATTACCAATAGAAGATTTTAATAAGAGTAAATTTAAGCCATTTGGAGTGTTTCATCCTGGTGTTGATTTTGAAAAAGAAATTGGTACACCTGTTTATGCGGTAGCAGATGGAAAAGTAGCAGTTTCCTGGCCTTATGGTATGAATGGTAATATGGTGAAGATAAAACATGAAGATAAGTTTAGTACTGCATACACCCATTTGAATGAAATTACTGTAAATTGTGGACAGATGGTAAAAGAAGGCGATTTAATCGGATATACAGGTAATACAGGTCATTCTTTTACTCCACATCTTCATTTTGAAGTTAGATATCGAAATAGAGTAACTGATCCACAAAAATATCTAAAAGAATTTAAATTAAAAGACGAAAAATTTAAAAAGAAAAAAGGTCAGAAAAAAAAGTCTAAAAAATAGGGAGTATCAAAAAACCAGGGATGTTTCTAGTTCATCTCTGGTTTTATATTTCTAAATATGGAGCAGGAATTTCATTTTTAACGGTAAATTTAATGATAAGTGGGGTGATTAGATGATTAAGTTTATACATTGTGCTGATATTCATTTAGGAAAGATTCAAAACAACTTAGATCAGCGATTTGAAGATTTTGGAAATGCTTTTAAACATGTTATAGATGAAGCATTAGCACGAAAAGTAGATTTTCTTTTGATTGCGGGAGATTTATTTGATAAACGGAGTATTAATGCTCGTACTCTGAAACAAGTTGTAGAAATTTTAGAACCACTAAAGGATGCTGGAATTCCGGTTATCACTACTGAAGGCAATCATGACAAAGCTTTTTTGCGTGATAAAGAGTCTTGGATGACGTTTCTTGCTCATCGCGGATATATCATTTTACTCAAGCCAGTTTTTGAAGGTGGTAAGATGATTATTGAGGCTTTTGATAAAGAAGATTGTAGCGGGTGTTATATTGATTTGAATGAAAATCTTCGGTTTTATGGGATTGGTTATCTTGGTAGATCAGCTAAGGGAAAATTGGAAGAAATGGCTGAGCATTTTGATGAAGATAAAACAAATATTCTACTTCTCCATGCGATGGTTGGTCGGATGGGTGGGGCGGTGATTGGGAGTATCTCCAAAAAAGATGTGGCTTTTTTGAAGGAGAAAATAACCTATCTGGCCCTAGGTCATGGTCATAATCGTTATGTGGTGGAGAAATCTGAAGATGTCATAAAAAGTGAAGATGACTCCGATCAAAATGAAATGTTTCAAAGAAATCGTTTGGGGGCGGAAGAAGAAGTTAGTGCTGCTCATGAAGTAATTGATGAAGAAGTTTTTAGCGAGGTTATATCTAATGAGGAAGATTTTCGGGATTATTGGGGTCATAATCCAGGTTCTGTAGAACATTGTCGTTTGGATGAGGCGAATCATCAGCATGGATTTTTTTATGTAGAACTTGAAGATAAAGAAGTAACAAAAGTAGAGCATATCCAAAGTAAACGGCGTTGTGCTAAAATTATCGTCGTAGATATTACAGGCTGTTTAAACCCTGAAGCAGTTTATGAGAAGATGTTTCAAGAGGTTGAAGGGAAGGTTACAGATATTGAGAATCCACTATTGCGGATAGTGTTACATGGTGAGATTAGTTTTGATATTTTAGAGATTGATGAAGAGGTAATCAGAAAACAAATTGATGAAATTTGTGCTCCGTTAATCCTTGAAATAGATATAAAAGCGAATTTGCCCCAACTTTCTAATTCTTATTCTGAAGTGTTAGAACGTCAAGCTATTGAGAGAGAAGTGTTGCGCAAAAAAGTAGAGAGAAGTTCTAAATGGGGTGAATTTGGTGATGATCTGGTCAATTTGATTCTAGAAATTAAAGAAGATGTAACTACAGGAGTGCCTTCTGAAGAGATATTAGCAAAAGTAATGACGATGGTGGAGGGTGAATATGAAGATTCTTAAGGTTGCATTGGTGAATGTTAAAAGTTATCGAAATGAAGTTATTCATTTTCATGATGGAATAAACGTAATAGCTGGGAGAAATGGTGCTGGGAAAAGCACATTGATTGAAGCTATAGGTCTTGCTCTTTTTGGCTATATGAATAGAGATTATAATTATCAGGATTTTGTTTCCCATGGAGAGACTAGTGGGAAAATAACTGTGGATTTTGAAATGGATAGTTCCAGATATCAGATAGAGCGAAGTTTTTCTAATAGAGGGACTAAAGGCTGGGTGATCTTTGATTATCAAACAGATGAAATTATCGAAACTCATTCTATTGAGGATGTAAATTTTGCTTTATCTGAAATTTTAGGTTTAAAAGAAGATTTTACACTTGCGGAGTTATTTGAGCGGATTATTGGTGTAAATCAGGGAACTTTTACTGAGCCATTTCTTCGTTCACCAGGGGGACGTAAAGAATATTTTGAAAAAATTTTTATGCTGGATAGTTATAAGATTGCTTATCAAAAAAGTGCTGAAACGGTAGGACGTTTGCGTCAAAGATGTAATGACATAGAAAAAGAATTGATTAAGCTCAGAACACGTGTTGAAGACTATCCAAAACTTAAAAAGCAGCGCAAAGAAGAAGAAGAAAAATTTAAAGCACAGAAGAAACTCTTAAAAGAAAAGGAAAAAGAATTACAAAAGGTCAAAGAAAGGGTTCAGGAATTCAAGAAACTCAGTGATGAGATTCAGGAGTTTGAAGGTTTTAAACTTCAATTAGCTGAACAGCAAAAACAATTGACTGAACGTCTGACTGGAATAGATGGTGAAATAGAAATTAGCTTAAAAGCTAAAGAATTAGTTGAGCGTTTCCAATCAACTTATAAAGCCTACTTAGATACTAAGGAAAAAATCGGGAATTTGGAGCAAGATATCGAGATACTAGAACAAATAAATAAAGAAAAACAAGACTTAGAAAAAAATATTGTTGCGATGTCTCAAAGATTAAAAACAGAAGATGAAAATATCACAATTTCTCGGAAAAATTTAATGAATGAATATAATATAAAAGATGAAGAGCTAGAAGAGTACTCGTTACCCTTTGATGGAATTGAAAAAGAGTTAAAATCTGTGTTGGTGGAGATAGATCAACTGGAGAAAGTTGTTGAGGAGATTTCAGAGATTACTAAAGGCCATCAATATTGTGAAAATCTTTGTTTTCAATTATCAGAGCGTTTGGAGGAAGAGAAAAAGCTATCCAAAAAGATAGAGGAGATGGATCAACGTTTACTTCAGTTACTTGAATTAGAAGAAGAGGTAGCAAAAATTCTTAGCTGTGAAAAGGCGTTAGAGGATGTAAATCATGCTATTTCTGTTTTTGAAACACAGATTTTTGGAGAAAAAGAGAATATGGGAAGGGTCGGAGATGGGCTTTGTCCACTTTTAAAGACTGAATGTAAAACGATTGAAGGAGAAAATTTAAAAGATTATTTCCAAAACAGAGTTAGTGTACTTGAAGAAAAGAAAGCGGAGAAGCAAACAGTAAAAGAAAATTTGGTTCTAAATTTGCAAACATTGCGTGAACAGGCTCAAAAAGTTGCTACACTTAAAGCATTGGGTGAAGAACGTCAGAGATCTCAAAATGAAATAGAACTGTTGAAAGAACGAGGTTTTGAGTTGTCCAAAGAATGTTATAAAGAACTTCAACAAATCTATAATAAACTAAATGTGATCAAAAAAGCAGGCTATCTAAAAGGTGCAGGAGATTTAGTTTTTAAAGATGCTTTGCCATTGGAATTGGCTCAACAATATAATTTTTTAAATTTAGAGATAGATATTGTTAGTAATCATCTGATTCTTTCTAAATCTGATATAACGATTCGTGAGAAATTAGTCATATCTAAAAAAGAAGAGCTAAATCAAAGGAAAGCTGAATTATTAGGGAAGATTAGTCAGATAAAAGAAAGGCAAAAAGCGATCAACGGACAATTAGAGGAATTAACAGAGGTAGAGAAAAAGTTAGCAAAAGAAAAACAGATTCTTGCTCAGGATCAGTTAAAAATGGATGAATTTGAAGAAAAGCTTTTGACTTTTACGAATGTAAAGGGAGTCCTGAAAGAAGAGAAGGAGAAGTTAGATAGTTTAGAAGAAGGGAATCATATATATCTTACTAATAAGCAGAAAGCAGATGAGTTAATTAATCTTGTTGAGTTGAAAGAAACTCTTTCTACAAATTTAGTGGCGACAGAGAATAAACTAGTTGAAGTTGAGACAAAGTTAGATGAAGATCGAGAAAAGTTTGATGCCGAGGTTTTGGAGGAGTTAGAGTCACAGGCAGAAGAATTAACTCGTCAGATTTCTCAGGCTGAGGCATTTATTACTGAAGGTGAACGCCGTCTTTTAGAGTTGAATGAAAAATTGGTAGAGATGGATGATATAAAAGCTGAGATTAAAATACTTGAGAAAGAAGAGTCTAGATTAAAGAGAGCTTTAAATCTGATGAATTTTATACGTAATATTTATAACACTTCGGCTGAAGAGATTGCTCAGGTCTTTTTACGATTTATTTCTCAGGATGCTACTAAAATTTATCGTCAACTTTCAGGAGAAAATGTTCAATTAATCTGGGAAAACAATTATCAGGTTTTCTTAAAAGATAAACATAGGACTCGTACATTTAAGCAACTTTCGGGTGGTGAGCAGATGAGTGCTGCTTTTGCTATTCGTCTTGCCTTGCTTAGAAAGTTCAGCACAATAAGGTTGGGATTTTTTGATGAACCTACTACACATTTAGATGAATCTAGGCGAATAAATATAGCCCAAGCTATTGCTGAAATTCGAGAAAAAGAAGATAATTATTTTGAACAGATATTTGTTATTAGTCATGATGATACTTTTTCGACTTTGACAGAGAATCTGATTCGGGTGGATAAAGATGAGGAGAGAGGGTCTTATTTGGTGACTGATTAATTGAGTAAGTAAGTATGAAAGGTGAAGTTTAGATACATTTTTTAACTTACCTAATAAATCAAATGGTGGTATTTTAAAATAAGTCATCTTAATAAAGTTGGAAGTTATTTTTATATGGGTAAACAAAAAGCTAGGTCAAAAGCTAGATCAAATACTAAATTAATTTCTAAAAAACTTATTCAGCCAATTATTCAAGCAGTCAATGTTTCTAATACGAACTATAATTTATATGAGAAGAATTTTAAAGAATTAATTTCTTTATTTAATACAGTTCAAGTAACTGCTCAACCTTTTATGACAAGAGGTGGAGCGAAATATCGGAATAATATCCATAAACCTACGTATAAATGGAGAGTGAGAACTGCAAGTAGGGAATTAACTTTTACTCATCCAAAGAAACAATTGTTACGTCCTGGTAAAATATCTAGAGGGCGAAATCTTCAATCTTTACTAGGAAATAGACCTATTCAAGGTAAAAATTCAAAGTATGAAATAGAATTGAAACATGTAATTAATATTAATACTGCTAATGTTAAACTCAATGAAACGATTTTTATTACATGTGAGATTACAGATGGAGTTGGTCAAAAAGCTACATTTACTAGAGAAACCACTAAAAATGTGGGACTTACCCCATGGAGAGTAATTGAATTTAATTTGCAGAGTATTTTAAAAACTCTTTATATGAAGCATCCAGAGTTGGTTAAATTCCCTATAGATATTAGAACTCCTACTCCCGGGCCAGATCCCGCTCCATTCAGAAGATTCACACGTGAAGAACAAGAATTATTTAATGTGTGGAATACATTAAGAGAGAAATATATTGAATATGGTGGTAAAGAACTTGATAGCAGTGAACTATCAACAACAATTCTAAGAATAAACGAAAAACTCATCAAAGATTTAACTAAAATGCATGGATAAGTAGCAATCACATGAAGATAACCAAAAAGGCATTGTGAAAGCAGTGCTTTTTTGGTGTATCATTGTTGTGGTGAATAAAATTACTTATAAATTAATTTTTACTTCGGAATAGTAACAAAATTATAAAAAATCTGAATTCTAGGAAGGGTTCATGTCAGAAGGTGGCGAAATAAGCATTGATAGAATAATTCATTAGTGAATAAACAGTACATACAGATCAAAATATTTATCTTAATCACAGCAATATTCCCTGTAAGAATGTAGTAGAGAAAAGGAAGGGAGGTTGTTTCAAATGAGGTTGGAGAAGCATCCGATCCTCGAATTTGAGAGAGGGAGTAAGGTGAGCTTCACTTTTAACGGACAGCAGGTTGAGGGCTATGAAGGTGAGACGATAGCAGCAGCCCTGCACGCGGCAGGAATTCGTAAATTAAGTGAAAGTCAGCATCACCATCGTCCTCGTGGTTTATTTTGTGCAATTGGTAACTGTTCTTCCTGTCAAATGAAGGTGGATGGAATTCCAAATGTGAAAATATGTGTTACAAAAGTTCAGGAGGGAATGAAAGTAGAAGAGCAAAAAGGGATAGGTGATCCGAGTGAAATCTACTGAAATTTTAGTAATTGGTGGCGGACCAGCAGGATTGGCAGCGGCGATTCGCGCGGGTGAGACTGGAGCAAAAGTGATTCTTGTAGAAAGAGATAGCTTTTTGGGTGGTCAATTGATTAAACAGACCCATCGTTTTTTCGGTTCAATGCGTGAACATGCAGGAACTAGAGGATTTTATATTGCTGATGATTTGAAAGAGAAAATTAAAGAATTAGAGAATGTAGAAGTGATGCTTTCGACTACAGCTATGGGCTATTATGAAGATGGCATTATTACAGTATTACAAGACGAAAAAATAGTAAAAATTAAAGCTAGCAAAATTATCATTGCGACTGGAGCCCATGAAAAATTTCTTCCTTTTACGAATAATGATTTACCTGGAATTTATGGAGCAGGTGCGATTCAGACTTTGATGAACGTTTATGGGATTGTTCCAGGAAAACGAGTTTTGATGATAGGCGCTGGTAATATTGGATTGATTGTATCTTACCAATTGATGCAAGCTGGAGTTGAAGTGGTTGGGATTATTGAAGCCGCTCCACAGATTGGCGGATATTTGGTGCATGCTTCTAAAGTACGTCGGCTTGGTGTACCGATTTTAACACGACATACTATTAAATCTGCTCATGGTACTGATTGTATTGAAAAAGCTGTAATCTGTCAATTGGACGAGAAATGGCAGCAGATTCCTGGTACAGAACGGGAAATGGAAATAGATACAATCTGTTTAGCAGTTGGATTAAGTCCATTGACTGAACTTCTTTGGCATGCAGGATGTGATATGGTTTATGTTCCTGAATTAAGCGGACATGTACCAGTTCGGAATGAAAACTTAGAGACATCAGTACCTGATATTTATGTCGCTGGTGATGTTGCAGGAGTAGAAGAAGCAACTGCAGCGATTCTAGAAGGTGAGCTGACTGGAGTAAATGCTGCTTTTACTTTGGGATATGGTCAGGAAGATCTTATAGAAAAAAGAAATCAGATTATTGATAATTTAGAAGGTTTACGTAGCGGGCCTGTAGGTGAAAAAATTCGGGCGGGCTTAAGCAAGGTAAGGGGGGATGCATGATGTTAAAAGTAACAGGAATTCCTACAAAAGAAGATTTAGAGGCGAAAATGCCGTCAACAGAACGAATGGCTAAGGGTCCAGTTGCTATGATTGAATGTTTTCAAAACATCCCCTGTGATCCATGTTATCACTCCTGTAAACGTGGAGCTATAACTGAGTTAGTTGATATAAATACAATTCCTGAAGTTGATTTTGATAAGTGTACGGGATGTGGATTATGTGTTACTAAATGTCCAGGGTTAGCTATTTTTATTTTGGATCAGAACTATGATGAAGAATTTGGAGTTGTGAAGATGCCTTATGAATTTTTACCTCGTCCTGTAGTTGGTGAGGAAGTGGCGGCATTGGATCGTGAAGGAAAAGAAGTCTGTACAGGTAAAGTAGTAGAAATTCGAGATGGTAAAGCTCAGGATCATACAGCATTAGTAGGGGTAGCAGTTCCTAAAGAGTTGTTGATGACTGTCCGCAATATCAGAGTAGGGGGGTCAAAATGATGGATGATAAGATTATTGTTTGTCGTTGCGAAGATGTGACCCTAGGTGAAATTAGAGAATTGATTCAGGAAGGTTTTACTTCTTTGGATGAAATTAAACGAATCTCCCGGTGTGGTATGGGCTCTTGTCAAGGCAAAACCTGTAGTCAGATAATTGCCCGGGAAATTGCTGCCGCAACTGGTAAAAAGATGGAAGAAATTTTACTTCCAACCCATCGTCCACCTATTGGGGGAATTAAACTAGGTGAGTTGGTAGGTGAAGAAGATGAAGACTAAAGCATCTGTAGTAATTATCGGTGGTGGCGTTGTAGGGTGTGCAATAGCATATAACTTAGCCAGGTTAGGTATGAAAGATGTAGTAGTAATTGAAAAGAATTTTCTAGCATCTGGTGCTACAGGCCGTTGTGGCGCGGGTGTTCGTCAGCAATGGGGTACTGAGATGAATTGTCGTCTTGCTAAAGAAAGTATGAAAATTCTTGAGAATATGAATGAAATTTTCGAAACAAAGCGAGATATTGAACTTAAACAAGAAGGTTATCTACTTTTAGCTTACTCTGATAGAGAAATGGAACAATTTAAGAAGAATATTGAACTTCAGCACAGTCTTGATATTCCTTCAAGATTGGTTACACCAGATGAGGCGAAAGATATTGTATCTTACCTAAATACAGATAAAATGGTTGGTGGAGCATTTTGCCCAACCGATGGTCATGCGAATCCATTTTTAGTAACTCAGGCTTATGCGGATGCTGCGAAACGTTTGGGTGTAGAGATTTATACTCATACTGAGGTAGTAGGTATAAGACAAGAAAATGGCAAAATTGTTGGTGTTGATACAAACAAAGGCTATATTTCTACTGAAAAGGTAGTTAACGCTGCTGGTGGATATTCTGCATTGATTGGTCAGATGGCAGGATTGGAAATACCAGTATATGCAGAACGTCATCAGATTTTGGTAACTGAACCTGTTCAAGCCATGCAAGGCCCAATGGTTATGTCTTTCTCTTATAATATTTATTGTCAGCAAAGCCCACATGGAAGTTTTATCATGGGTTTTGGTGATCCAAATGAACCACGAGATTATAATATTCAGAGTAGCTGGCAATTCTTAGAGGAGATGGCCGAAAAAGCAACATGGTTATTACCATCATTGAAACATTTGCGTGTAGTTCGTCAATGGTCTGGCTTATATAATATTACTCCTGACCGTCAACCTATTTTGTGTGAAAGTGAGACAGTGTCAGGTTTTTATATGGCGATAGGCTTTAGTGGTCATGGTTTTATGATTGCACCAATGGTAGGAATCCTGATGGCAGAGATGATTTCAGATCAAGAGTTAAGTATGAAACTAGACTTAGATTTAGGTCGCTTTGATCGTGGTGAATTGATTCTCGAACCATCTGTGGTTTAAAGTAGTTAAATAATTTTCAGAATAAAAATTTTAAGGAGGTAGAACGAAATGAGTAATGCATTTTATAAATTAGAAACTCCTGTAAATGAACCAATCCTAAGTTATGGTCCTGGTAGTCCAGAAAAAGCTGAACTTAAAGCTAAGCTGGAAGAACTTAAAAATCAAAAGATTGAGATTCCTTTGATTATTGGTGGTAAAGAGGTTAAAACCGGAAATTTAGGCGAATGTAGAATACCTCATGATCATCAACATGTTTTGGGTGTTTATCATAAGGCTGGAGCTAAAGAAGTTCAAATGGCTGTTGAGGCTGCAACAAAAGCTCAAAAAGAGTGGGCTAAAATGGCATGGGAAGATAGAGTTGCTATCTTTAAGAAGGCTGGGGAGCTTTTAGCTGGCCCATACAGAGCATTATTAAATGCTGCTACAATGCTTGGACAAAGTAAAAATGCTTATCAAGCTGAGATTGATTCCGCGTGTGAATTGATCGATTTCTTCCGTTATAATACTTATTATGTAACTGAACTCTATAAAGAACAACCTTATTCACCAACAGATTTTTGGAATCGCTTAGAGCATCGTCCATTAGAAGGTTTCATCTTTGCGATTACTCCATTTAACTTTACTTCTATTGCTGGAAACTTACCAACATCTCCAGCGATGTTAGGAAACGTTGTTCTTTGGAAACCAGCATCTTCTGCAGTATATTCTGCATACTTTATCATGAAGATTTTAGAAGAAGCAGGCTTGCCAGCTGGAGTCATTAACTTTATCCCTGGTTCTGGTTCTCAAGTTGGGGATCCAGTTTTAGATAGTCCAGAATTAGCTGGTATTCATTTTACTGGTTCTACTGAAGTATTCCAGAATATGTGGAAGAAAATCGGTGACAACATTGCTAAATATAGTTCTTATCCACGCATTGTTGGTGAAACTGGTGGAAAGGACTTCGTATTTGTTCATAAATCAGCACAAGTTGCTCCTGTGGTAACTGGTTTAGTACGTGGTGCTTTTGAGTATCAAGGTCAGAAATGTTCAGCAGCGTCTAGAGCATATATTCCTACAAATCTCTGGGAGGAGATTAGAGAAGAATTGGTTAAGCAAGTTAGCGAGTTGAAGATGGGTGATCCTCAAGACTTCACTAATTTTGTTAATGCTGTTATCGATAAAGGTGCTTATAAAACAATTAAAGAATATATCGATTATACTAAAGGGCATGAAGATGCTGAAATTTTAGTTGGTGGAAATTGTGATGATTCCGTTGGTTACTTCATTGAGCCTACAGTGATTTTAGCTAAAACTCCAGATTTTAAGACTATGGAAGAAGAAATCTTTGGCCCAGTATTGACAATTTACGTATATGAGGCTGACAAGTTTGAAGAAACTCTTCATATTTGTGATCAAACTTCACCATATGCGCTTACTGGCTGTATCTTTGCTCAAGATCGTCAGGCGATTGTGCTGGCTCAAGAAATTTTGACTAATGCAGCAGGTAACTTCTACATCAATGATAAACCAACTGGAGCAGTAGTTGGTCAACAACCGTTTGGTGGTGGTCGTGCTTCTGGGACTAATGATAAAGCTGGTAGTATATTGAATCTGATCCGCTGGACTTCTCCAAGAACAATCAAAGAAACTTTTGTACCAGCAGTGAACTATCGTTATCCTTTTTTGGATGAAGAATAAAATAAGAATTCAAAAATAAAAAATTATAATATTTTTAACTAAAATTAGTTAACTGAGACTAAAAAAAATATATTTATTATGAACAATTAGGAGGATAATCTTCGAACTTGGCGAATAAGTAATTATTATTACATTGTATAGCCTACCCTGATTTTTCATCAGGGTAGGCTACATGTGAGTATATTCCCTTGTAAAGGAGAGAAAATTATATGCGGCACATTTCAAAGATCGGATTGAAATTAATGGCGATTGTCTTAGTTGTTGTGATTATTCCACTAACTTTGATGTATCTTAAAATTAAAACTGATGTCAAAGATATTCTAACAGAAAAGATTAAGGTTATAAATATAAAAAATCTAGGTGCTGCATATCATGAAATCGAGAGGTTTGTAGCAGAAGCAGAAAGTTTAACAGCTGAATTAGGCAAATCAGATACAGTTAATCTTGTTATCAATGGTATTCCTGATTTGTTTGCCAATGATGTAGAAGAACTTCGTAATAAATATCCCTGGATGGCAAGATGTGAAATAGTTACAGAGGATGGTGGGTATTTTACATATCCCGAAGTTGGCGATGTGAATAATTTACAGAATAAAGATTGGTATATCACAACAAAAGAAAGTGGTACACTGTCCTGGTTTCCAGCTCTAAATAGTTCTGAACAGTTTCGTGTTGCTGTTCCTATTACATTGTCTTATAGTGATGAAGTTGTGGGTGTTTTTTCTATACTTATTGACTCAATGCAATTTGTATCAATTATGCAAAATTATAGTATCGACAAATCTACGATGTTATTGGTTAATTCTCAAGGTATTGTGCTTGGATCTGATAGAGAATCAGAGATTGATAGTGAAAAATTTGTAAATCAGTCATTTTTTAATGAATCGTTTAAAACTGAAGAAATTTTATTTGGAATTTATGATTATGCAAATAAAGAACGCTTAACTTTTATAAAACATATACCTTTAGTAAATTCTGTCTTGATGTTACAAGTGCCAAAGAGTGATGCATTTGAAGATATTAACATATTGTTGCGTCAATTGAAGAACATTTCACTTATAACTTTGCTCATCATAATTGGTGTAATGGCTTTTGTTACTAGAATTTGGATTTCTGATCGGATTAAACAATTAGTTATATCTGCTGAATCTATTGCCCAAGGCAATTTTACTGAGAAGATTCAAAAAAATGGAAATGATGAAATTGGTGATTTGGCAGATACTTTAAATGAGATGACTTCACATTTACGCAAATTGATTTTGGATATATTGGACAAATCTCGTGAAGTTAAAAATGCAAGTCAGAAGATTTTTGGATCTGTTCAATTATCAACAAAGGTTTCTGAACAAGTTAGCAGTAGTATTCAGCAAGTAGCATCTGGTGCTGAAGACCAATCTCATCTAATTGATGAAGTAAATGTGAAACTTAATTATTTAAATAATATAGTAGATGGTTTGACCGATAACAGTAAAAATGAACAGGATATTGCTTCTGAAACTCAAGCAAAAGCTAATCATGGAACTGATACGATGAATCGGGTTGTTGAGCAGATGGATGTAATTCAAAAGAGTATAGTTAAGTCTAACAGTGTTATTAATGAAATGACAAACGCTGCTGATGAGATTGCTAATATAGTTAATATTATAGAAAGTATTGCTAAGCAGACTAATTTACTCGCCTTGAATGCAGCGATTGAGGCTGCACGGGCTGGTGAAGATGGTCGTGGTTTTGGGGTAGTAGCTAGAGAGATTCGAGCTTTGGCTGAAGAAGTTTCTGTTTCAGCAGGAAAAATACGAAAATTAGTAGACACGACTCAGAATTATTCTAAATTGGCTTCTAGTGTAATGGAAGAAGGAGCGAAACAGATTGAGTTAGGTCAAGATGTGGTTGCTGAGAGTAAAAATATATTTAATGATATCTTTACATCTTTTGATACAACTTTAACTGCTATTCAGAAAACGAAAGAAATGATTGATAATGTATCTAGCAATATGACCCAGATTGTGTCAGGTGCTGAACGGATTTCTAATATTGCAGAGGAGAATGCGGCCTCAGCTGAAGAGGTTTCTGCTTCTACAGAAGAGCAATTTGCTGCTATGGATGAGATTGAACGTTTATCAGAATCTTTATCTGATTTGAGTAATTCATTGGATGAGATGGTAAGTCGGTTTAAAGTATAAATTTGATGAAACTATTTAGTACTGAGTATGCTATGGATACTCAGTACTTTTTTTGTAAAAATATAAGTAGCGTGATAATGATGGTAAAGTTCTGTCTATTGTATTTTCATGAATGGCTAAAGCCATTTTTTCAGCTAATTTTTTTAAATAAACTTCATTTTGTAAAAAATTATGATCCTGTGGATGAGTAATAAAGGCTAATTCTACTAAAACTGTAGGAATAGGAGAATGATTGAGTATATAAAAATTACCAGGTAAAATTTTTTGACGATTGTATGGTTGGATATGATAAAATGTTTTCTGGATAGAGCTGGCAAGTTTTTTACTTTTACTAGAATTGCGTTGATAGAAAACGATACCACCACATAGAGAAGAGTCAGAAGCAGCATTTACATGAAGACTAATCATCATATCGGCATTAAATTTGGTGGCCATAGTTACTCTAGCTAGAAGATCTGTTCGTTGCCTGGTACCTTGATATGGAGCGAATTCGCTCAATTCCATATCAGTAGTACGGGTCATCTTGATAGGGAATTGAAATTTTTCTAGTTCAGTTTTTAGTAAAAAAGCGAAATTCAAAACAATGTTTTTTTCTAACAATCCATTACTATCATGGGTTCCACCATCCCAACCACCATGACCTGGATCTATAAGGATGGTTGGTAGGTTAAATGAAGGTGCGCGAGGAGAAAGAGCTAACTGGGCATTGATGATAGAGATAAAGAAACCAAGTATAAACATTCCTATGAGATATAAAGGTAGTTTGCGGATTATATTGCTCATGATTTCACCACCTTTTTATTAAAGGAGTAGTCCACAAAAAGTATTTTAGTAGCACTCACATAATATATAGTACTGAACCCGCCTATTTTAGTACTATATATTCTTGTGAGATTACTTTTTGTGGACGAATCATATTATTTACAGAATATTTCTAAGCAGGATTTTTTGAATTAGACCGCGAATTTGTTTACCTGAAAGGAGTTGAAAAAATGTCTGAACCTTATATTATATTACTCGTTGTTCTCGGATTGGCATTTATTTCGAAAAATATTCCGGTGTCTGCTGCTGTTATTGTTTTGTTAATTTTAAAAACTTTTCGTTTGAATTCTGTGATAATGTTTTTTGACAATCGTGGAATACAGATCGGTTTGGTTTTTATGATGGTAGCTCTTCTTGCACCAATTGTTCTTGGGGAGTTTGGGTTGGATAAATTTCCGGATTTTATGAAAGAACCAGTTGGAATTTTATCATGTATAGTTGGAATTGCAGTAACAATATTTGCAAGTCAAGGTGTAGATTTAATGGCAAAAAATCCAGTTATAGTTCCAATGACTATTGTAGGGATTATTGCAGGAGTTGTTTTTTTTAAGGGAGTACCTACAGGGCCTTTGATAGCTTCGGGACTTACGGCGGTTTTATATGGATTAATAAAATTTTTTATTCGCTAATTTCAAATTGACATGGAGGTAACAGGATGAAATTAAGTACGCGACATATTGTGATTTCTGGAATTTTAGGTGGAATTGCAATCTTTTTAGGACAAACCAGTTTAGGATTTATTCCTTTACCCACAGGGTTTAATGCAACAATTATGCATTTGCCAGTAATAATTGGAGCTGTTTTGGAGGGACCAGTGGTGGGAACATTAGTTGGATTTATTTTTGGTTTTTTTAGCTGGATCCAGCCAAGAGGAGTTGTATTTTTTGCCGATCCAACGGTATCAATTTTGCCAAGACTTTTCATCGGAGTAGCAGCTTATTATACTTTTCGGGCTGTTAAGCATTTGAATGCTCATGTAGCTCTAGTAGTGGCTGGTATAATCGGTTCATTGACGAATACAATTTTGGTATTAGGAATGATCTTTTTAAGGGGTCATTTGCCATTTAATGCTGTTTTGCCAATTGCTTTTGTTAATGGAATTCCTGAAGCTATCGTAGCTGCTATTCTTACTTATTTTGTCTGTGTAGGTGTGAAAAAGGCAAAGGGAGAGAAGTTCTAATGAAAGAGATACTAGTCGGCCACGCGGATGATAAGGTGGGTTTAACAGGATGTACAGTGGTTATCTGTCCTGATGAGGGCGCAGTGGCGGGTGTTGACGTCAGAGGAGCGGCTCCTGGGACACGAGAAACGGATTTATTGAATCCAGTGATGATGGTTGAAAAAGTACATGCTATACTCCTTTCTGGGGGAAGTGCTTATGGTTTGGCTGCTGCTGATGGGGTGATGAGTTATTTGGAGGAAAAAGGGATAGGGTTTGATGTTGGCCCAACTTATGTACCGATTGTACCATCTGCTGTGATCTTTGATCTGACCATAGGTGATCATAAAGTCCGCCCTGACCGAGAGATGGGTTACTTAGCTTGTATGAATGCAGAAGAATGGAACTCTGAGAGTCTACATGAGGGCTGTATAGGAGCTGGTATGGGTGCGACTGTGGGTAAAATCAAAGGTATAGAATGGGCGACCAAATCAGGTTTAGGAATTGCTCATTTAAATCTGGGTGAGTTATGTGTAAGTGCATTGGTAGTGGTTAATGCTTTAGGAGATGTTTATGATCCTAAAACTGGAAAAGTGATTGCTGGAGTTCGTGATGAATCTGGTTTTGGAGATACAACAGAAATTTTGCGAGCTAATCATGAGAAAGTTATGCAGTTTACAAATACAACTATTGGTGTAGTTATGACTAATGCGGCTTTGGATAAGGCTGGGGCGACAAAACTGGCGCAAGTAAGTCATCAGGGTTTGGTAAGGACTATACGCCCTATTCATACTCAGTTTGATGGTGACACCTTATTTGCACTCTCTTATGGTCAAGTTAAAGCAGATCCGATTCTATTAGGGATGTTGGCCGCTGATGCGGTTAGTCAGGCTGTGATCAGGGCTGTAGAAACTTCTGTTGGTAAAGGCGGAGTACCAGCCATGTGTGATATAAAATAAAATTATATTCACAGAAAAGTGACCCCTTGAATATGATATAAGTGGGAGACACAGAATGTGCATATCATATTTATAGGGGGGTTTTATATGAATAAAGTTGAATGGAAGTTTCGTTTATTCGTAGGTGTCCTCTCTTTTTTATTGGGAATGACTTTAGGATGGGTCTCAGGAGGCACTGGTTTAAGTAAGTGGTGGATATTTAGTGTTGATATCATTTTTATAAGCATGATCGGTTTTCTTATAGGAAAAATCTTACTTTCAGAGACCGTAGGGAAGTTTCAGCGAAAGTCGAAAGATTGAGGTACATATGAAAATTATAATTGATTAAAAAAATATATATGAATTGGAGTTATCGTAAGTTTTAGTGAGTATTTAAGAAGGATAGAGATTTATTTTAGAATAATGGCCTTATATGGACGTTGATTTTCGCTTCATTTCAGCATATAATAACTTTTGTGGTCAGCAATAAATGACTAACAAACAAATTGTGGTGGTTGTAGCTCAGTTGGTTAGAGCGCAGGATTGTGGCTCCTGAGGCCGTGGGTTCGAATCCCATCAGTCACCCCATATATATGCGAACCTGGCGGAATTGGCAGACGCACTAGACTTAGGATCTAGCGCCTTATCAGCGTGGGGGTTCGACTCCCCCGGTTCGCACCATTGATATGACTAGCAAAGTGGCACTTCTTATGAAGTGCCACTTTTTGTTTTGTTTGAAATTGGGTCGAATGCCCAGCTCGAGAGCTTGCAATTTTTAAATTTACCCCAGCTTCGATCAGTTGTGTTATATGGGTATGTCTTAGATCTTGAAAACGAATATTAATACCTAATATTTTTTTAGTTTTATCATATCTATGACGGAATGCGTCTTTTGTAATAGGGGATCCATCAGCATTGCAAAAAACTAGATTGCTAGAAGTGTCATAAGTTTCTCCTAGACGAAGCCGATTCTTTGTTTGTTCTTTTTTAACTTTTTTCAGAATCTCTATCGTTTCCCTAGTTAAAGCGAGTGTTCTATCGCTTCTTTCGGTTTTTGTTTTTAATAACTCCATACCTTGAGAGTGATAACATAGCGATTTTTGAACCATTAAATTTATTTTACTAAAATTTACGTTTGACCAGCGTAATCCAAGAAGTTCACCCCGTCTCATTCCCGTAAACATTGCCGTGAAAATTAACAAACATATTATAATTGTCTAGATTAGAGGATAAATATTCTTGAATGGTTAATGCTTTTTTACTTATTTCATTGGGGTCGAGTATTTTCATTTTTTTCTTTTCTGCTTTGGGTCTTTCTACTGCAGTAAGTGGATTCCAGTTGAGAATTCTTTTCTTTACTGCATCATTTAAAGCTTTGTTTAGTATTGTATAATGATATTATAATGAACGCTCTGAAAGACCGCCTTTCCTTTGACGTCTACCATTTTCCCTTTTTTCATCAAGATACCTATCAAAATAAAAAGGTTTTAGGTCATGCAATTTTATATGACCTAGACTTGGAATCAGATGGCAATTCGCAATCAGTTCGTAGTTTTCATAAGTAGTTATTTTTAAAATGGATTTACGACTTTTGAGCCACTGTAATAGATAATCTTTTAAAGTTATATTTTCGGCTTCTCTTTTATTTTTAGCTTGAATGTTTTTATCGATATATTGATATTTTCCGGTGATTGGGTTTCTTTCTTTGAGATAAACTCTTATCCTATATTTATTTTTACCCTTCTTTTGTATACTAGCCATTTTTATTCTCCTTTCGAGTAATTACCTAAAATGAACATTTAAAATAACTGATAATAAGCAATTGAATTAAATCAAGCTCTATATGCGTAAATTATACTGCATGAAACTACATAGTACAAGTAAAAATATGGCTATTGTTATAAAAAAAGAAGAAAAATAGAAAACTAGATATATTAAGATGTATTTAAAATAAACTTTATGGAACTAGATATAACTAGATGAAGTAAAAAAAATAATTTTAAAAATTTTTTCGAGTTAGATATAGTTATTGAAGCTGATAGTTTCAGTAGATAAAAATCTAAAAAAATATAAAGGTACTTATTAGGTATTGTCGAATATTTACAAAGGTAATTTTTTCAAAGAAGTTTTGTGTGTAGTCAAAAAAATCATTATTTGGGTATCAGCAATAAAATTGCTTAATGATCGGAGGATAAAGAATGTATTTGGTTTATATGGACGAGGCTGGAGATGATGCATTTTCAGGGCAATCAGAACTTTTTATAGTGACCTCAGTATATATGCATTACAAACATTGGAGAAATAACTTTTTAAAAATTCAGGAATTTCGTAGAGAGATCAGGGATCAGTATGGTTTGCAGACACAGATTGAACTACATATGAGGAAATTCATTTTGGATAAGAATCCATACAAGCAGCTTAATTGGAAAAAGTCTGAGAAGTTGGATATCCTGTATCGACTGTTCAGACTTATTTCACAGTTAGATATCCGAATTGTAAATGTGGTTATAAATAAAAAGAACATTGTTGATGAAAGATATAATATTTTTGAAAATTCAATTAGGTATAGTGTTCAGCGAATAGAAAATGATTTAACTAAACATTCATTAACGGATAGCTTCATGATCATAGCAGACGAAGGAAGAATAGAGCATATGAGGAAGGTTACTAGACGTATCCAAAGGTATAACTATATACCTTCAAAAATCGAATTAGGTACTTCTTACCGGAAAGAAGTTGCTAGGATGATTGAGGATCCTATGGAAAAGTCGTCTGAAGAATCGCGTTTCATTCAATTGGCCGACGCAATATCTTACATAACTTATTTGTACGCAATAAAAAAGTTCAACTCATCTCCCTGGGGGAAGAGAATTGAACGCACGCTTTCTGAAAAGAATGTGATGGATTTTCTTAACATAATCAAAGAAAGATTAAATCTGTTTGCTAGCTCAAAAAATGTTTTTGGGATTGTTCAGTATCCTGAGAAATAAAAAAAGACTCAGCTTTACTGAGTCAGCTGCATCGGGTGACGTCGACTTTTTCACCCAATCTCTCATCGCCACATGAGAGCCACCCCCAGCTATCACCATTCGGTGGACCGGGTGTTCTCTTATATTATACATTCGTTAGGCTACATTGTCAAATTGGTCTGGGTCCATTACTTTACTTACTTTTAATACTTTAAGGATACAACAGTTAAAACCTGGGGCGAACCCGGGTTTTTTATTTTAGAGACATTCTTTTCGCAATCCACTTCACATATCTGGATCGGTCATATACTCTAGAAATCTTCCTTGTTTATATTCACCTAATTTTAATTGCACTGTATCGGGAAAATTTAGTCAATACAAATAAATTGAAGTTGAATAGTATAAATATAAAAAATTATCAGAAAATAACGAACAAAAGTCAGTTAATTTAGAGATTAATAATAATTTATGTCGAAAAATAACAATGTTGTAGTTAAAAAACTGACAGCTCTAACGAGTAAATATTTTTCGATATATTTTGATATAATAGTTTCCAAAAATGCATAAATATGATATAATATAATTAGATATTATGTTGATTTATAGACATTTGGAGGGATTATTATGAAAAGAAAAACTAGAAAAC
>DAOVRZ010000036.1:0-45251 GCA_030627905.1 Halanaerobiales bacterium | reverse complement strand
TTTCTAGTTTTTCTTTTCATAATAATCCCTCCAAATGTCTATAAATCAACATAATATCTAATTATATTATATCATATTTATGCATTTTTGGAAACTATTATATCAAAATATATCGAAAAATATTTACTCGTTAGAGCTGAATTTTTTTTACACAACTTTCGCAGCCTTGCATTTGAACTACGAAAGTTGAATTATTTATTTTCCTCTAATAGTAGATAGGGACTTTAATCTTTGAAAAAAAGTTTGAATTGTACTGTATACAATCCAAACTACTGTAGATTACAAATATTTATTTCACACATTCCATTGTTTTGCAATTTTCCACTTCAACATCATGATACCAACATAAAGGGTCAGTTGCTAAATAGTCACCAGTTAGATTATATGCAGAACCACGGCAACCATAACACTGTACATTATGTTCACAACTACCACAAGGACCTTTTAGTGAATCTGGCATATTACGAAGATTATTTAACACCTCTGAGTTTTCAATAATTTCTTTTAATGGTTGTTTGCGAATATCTCCAACTTCAATATCAATACCAGTGCATGGTTGAATTTTTCCTAATGAGGTTAATAATATAGCATAATAATTACGTTGACATGTCAAACCTGCGATAGGAGGTTTTGGAAACCACTCAAAACCAAATTCTTTATCAATTTCAAGCAATGTTTCAAAAAGTTCTTTTATTTCTTCAATCGGCACAGCCAGATTATATTCTTTTGCACGACCTTGCATAGTTAACATTTCAAAATAAGGAATTATTCCTCGCTCTCTTGCCCAACGCCAGATTGTTGGTAGTTCATCAATATTTTGTTTGCAGATTACAGTCTCTATACCTAATGTCAAATTATCATCATCTAAAAAGCCTTCCTCTCGCAATATCTCATATCCTGCCATAATTTTGCTTAATACATGCTTACCTCCAGCTAAAAAATCTTGAACATCTTCTTTAAAACTATTCATTTTCATAACTACTGAAACCTGATACTCTTTAAGTTTTTTTGCTAATTCTCTTGTTATTGAAAGCCCATTTGTAAAAACAATCTGTTCTAACCCACGACTATTTATAAATTCTATAAGCTCAAAAAAATGTGGATAAATTAAAGGTTCTCCACCACCAACAATAGACACCTTTTTTATTCCAAGCTGAATCCCTTGATCTATTACATCTTTAATTTCATCAAAAGTAATCTCATTAGATGGAGCTATTCCTGAATCTGCATAGCAATATATACATCTTAAATTACACTTTCTGCTTAACTCGAGATCCAAAGTTAAAATTTTATTTTCTCTTCTAGCAGCATCAATCTCTTTTTTTGAAAAATCTAAACCAATTATTCTCCCATTTTGCTTTATTTGCGTTCCACAACTCATTTTACTACTCCTTTCTAATAATCTATCTTATCTCTAAGATCGATAAATGTTTTTGCCTTTCGACTATCACCTTTAAATAAAAGTTCTTCTATAATATGCGCATCATATAGTTCAATCTCAGGAGTAACACGACCAAGCGCATTGACATATTCTTTAACTTTTTTAATCAAACTCTCATCTGATTTTTTTACCCCTAGTTTTAGTTTAATTTCATCTGAAAACTCTTTTCCTGTACTGACTTCAATTATATAATTATTAATCTCATCAAACGCCATAAGTGCTTTTTCAATTTGGCCCGGGTATAATTTTGTGCCTTTGCATTTTATCATTTGATGTTTCCGTCCAATTACCGGGCCAAGCCTCTCCGTATTCCGCCCACAATCACATTTACCAGTTATTTTAAAAGTAATATCTCCCGTCTTATAGCGAACTAAAGGCATACCTTGATTTTGCAAGATAGTTATCACAAGTTCACCCAAATTTCCATCAGGAACTAGCTCTTCATTTTCATCAATAATTTCAAAATAGAGCAATTCAGGATGATTATGCAAACCTTGATGCGCAGTACATTCTGCAAATGATCCAGCCATTTCTGTACTTCCAAAACTAGAAAATGGTCTTACCCCCCATAAATCTTCAATCTTTTTCCCTAATCGATTTAACTTTAAATCAGTATCTAAAATAGTCTCACCAATAAGAACTATTTTTTCTAATCCAAATTCTTTTACATCTATGCCTTGCTCAATACCTGCTTCTCTCAGCTTAAGGAGAAAAGATGGAACTGAAACAAGTCCGTTAGGTCGCAAACTATTTAACAAAAACAATTGACGCTGAGTCTTACCTGCACCAATTCGGTAGGTAGTTGCTCCTAATTTAACTAGGCCAAGATAATAAGCTAAACCTGCCATAAATAGATTCCCCATGTTCACCATAATCTGAAACAAATCCTCATTGTTAGCATTAATACAGGAAAAACTAAGTGCTTCATTTAATGCTAAACGATCTAGATCAGAACGAGTAAGTGGAAAGAGAACTGGCATACCTGTGGTACCACTTGTCGATACAATATCTACGATTTGGGAGTTAGATACACAGAAAAAATCCATATTTCGTTCCTGAATATCTTTTTTATTGGTAAAAGGCAACTTTCTAATATCTTCTAATGATTTGATATCTGCTTTTTCAATATCTTGATTATCATAAAGTTCACGATAAAATTTAGAATTTTGATATGTATAATTTATCGTTTGTAATACTAAAGCTTCTTGCATTTGATATATTTTTTCTCGACTCATAAACTCTTTCTCGGTAAGTTTCATCTTTACTCACCTCACATTTTTAAAAATTTTCTTATGTATAACTTGATTTTTTCGATTTGTAAAAATAGATCTTGTTTTTGCTTCTGCTAAAATTGCTTTATCTTTTTCTCTAATCACTTTAAAATTGACTACTAATTGATTACTGAAACTTGTATCTGCCTTAGCTTCAATAATTAAGTCATCATCAAATTTTGCAGATTTTTTATATTTACATTCCACATTAATAACTGGCATTAAAATTCCATTTTCCTCTAACTCTTTTATATCAATACCACACTTTTTTAAAATTTCAAATCTAGCAAGATCAAACCATGGAAAATAATTACCATGATAAACAACACCCATCTGATCTGTCTCACTATACCTTACATGAACTTTAACAGAAGCCTCCATAGTTTTAAACCTCCTTGTTGGACACAAATTTTCTTAAAATAATTGTGCCTTTTGAAGTGGAGTCATAAGAGGCTGAATTAATCATAACTAATTCTGAATCTGCCATTTTAGGTAGTACACTAATAATACTCATACTCAAGCCAACACCTAAGGGCTCACCTATCTTTTCTTTAAGCGAATAGATAATTGGAGTAGAATTTTTACTCTCAAAAATCTCCATAATACTATTCTCTTCATCTTTGTCCCATTTTGAACCATATGCATGAGGAACTAACCATGCAATTTCTTCAGGAGTGCAATCTGCTCTTTTAAAAGCCTCTTTCATGCTTTCTGTAAAATCAGAACCCACACCATAACTTACAACTTCTGCAAGTATATTTCCATTTCTTTTCTGACAATCTGTCAAACTCTCAATAACTAATGTTCCTGCTCCATCTTGAAAAAAATTACCTATTTCCAACTGCTCCATCCCTTGGATAACGATAGGGCTCAGCTTTTCCATTCCACCAATAAATCCAATTTTAATCCGTCCAGCTTTCAGTTGTTGAATACCATAAATTAAAGGATAAAGTCCACCAGAAACACACGTAGTATGAACTCCTTTTGCTCCAAGAATTAAACCTATATGTCCAATAGCGGCATTTGAAACAGTATTGCAAAAAGTTAGCCTACTTACATAACGAGGAGAAGATGTTATCAGTTTTTTATTAAATTTCACATTGCTCTCTAAACATCCGAAAACTGTTCCAAAAAATATTCCAATCTCTTCTGGGTTAACTGAAGAAAGATCAATTTCAGCATCTTGTACTGCTAATAGTGAAGCGATTACTGCATATCTAGTAAGTTCATCCATTCCACCCCAACCTGAAAGATCATAATCTGTAATTTCTTTTTTCATTCCCTTCAATGTATCTTTCAGAACTTTTTCTGTATACAATTCCTTACTCTGATCTAAGCAAATATTTTTTTGAAAACTCTCTCTACCAATTCCAAATTTAGAAACAACACCTGCTCCACTTATTACATATCTCTTCATAACTGATCCCCTCTTGATTCTTTTATTCGCTTTATTATAGCCACTGCATTGCTTCCTCCAAAAGCAGATGTCATCACTAAAACATTGTCAATCTTATAGGTTTGACCTGGGGCTTTAACTATATTAACATTAGGAAAATCTACATCAGGAGTTGTAAAATTTAAATTACTTGGTAAAAAGGAATTTTCTATTGCCAAAACTCCTGCAATAGTAGAAATTATCCCAGAAGCACCCATTGCATGACCAGTAGTAGATTTTATTGAACTCATTGGCTTATCAGCAATATTAGGGCCAAAAACTTTTTCTAATGCCACTAACTCCATTTTGTCATTATATACTGTGCCTGTCCCATGTGGAATTATATAATCTATCTCACCAGGCTCCAATGATGCTTCTCTAAGTGCCATCTTAACTGCTAACATTGCACCTCTACCTTCACGATCAGGTGCTGTCATATGTACTGCATCAGCAGCAGATCCATACCCTGCCAACTCAATACAATATCCTTTATTGCGTTTTTTCGCCAAATCTTCACGCTCAACAATCAAAACACCTGCGCCTTCACCTGGCATCATTCCCTCTCGTTCACGATCAAATGGTCGACAAAGATTATTTGTTACAGCTTTCAACGAATTAAAACCAGCAGCTACAAACCTCGACATAGTATCTACTCCACCTACGATCATCACATCACAAAGATCATCATTGATAGCGTCTATTGCAACCCCTAATGCCATAGTACTCGAAACGCAGGCATTGCTAATTACAAGGGCTGGGCCAGTAATCGAAATTTCAGATTTGACATAATGTAATAATCTATTAAGAGGATACTCTCTCCATAAGTCATCATCAATTTTTTCTTCTGTCATACTTAGATATTGAATTTTTTCACCACTTCTTAGGCCACCTTGAGCAGATCCAATAACAACACCAATACGGATTCCTGATTCAGCAGTAAGCCTACTTTCAGCTAAAGCTTCCTTTAAAGCCATTTCCAACATGATCGATGCCCTATCTTTATTTCCTTCATCTTCTTGTAAATTTTGGACTTGACCACCTGTTGGAAATAATTCTTCTGTATCGAAAAGGGTAATCTCTTGAATTCCTGTATGTCCTTCTTTTAAACCCTTAAGAAATGCTTCTTTATTCAATCCTAATGCAGAGACAATCCCAATACCAGTAATTACCACTCTCTCTTTCAAATTGATCCCTCCAAAACTACGTATATTCCCCTCCGCTCACATTCAAGACATGACCAGTAATATAACTCGAAAGATCAGATGCCAAGAATAATGCTACATTTGCAACCTCTTCTGGTTTACCCAAACGACCTATAGGAATATTTTCTTCATGATGCTTAAGTATTTCTTCAGGTATATCTCTTATCATATCTGTATCTATCAACCCAGGTGCAATAGCATTCACCCGAATCCCGTATCTTCCAACTTCTTTAGCTAATGCTTTTGTATAACCAATAATTCCACCTTTGGAAGCACTATAATTCGTTTGTCCTGCTTTACCAGCAAGACCCGATAAAGAAGTTAAATTAATTATTGAACCTGATTTTTTACCAATCATCATTTTTAAAACCCCACGGCAACAATAAAATAATCCATTCAAATTTGTATCAATAACCTGATTCCACTGATCATTAGTCATCATTGCAGCCAAATTATCCCGATTTACTCCTGCATTATTAACTAAGACATCAATTTTTTTATACTTTTTTCTTAAATATTTAAACATTTCTTTTACTTCATTATTATTTGCCACTGAAGTTTGATAAATTTCTCCTTTTCTACCTAATCTAATAACCTCATTTAAAGTTTCATTTGCAGCTTTTTCATTAGAATTATAATTTATAATAACTAGACTCCCAGCTTTTGCAAATTGAATTGCTATTGCTCTCCCGATTCCACGCGATCCACCTGTAATTAAAATGATTTTATCTTTTAAATCTTGCACCAACTTTTCCCCCCCTAGGATTAAGAAAATGTCATTTCTCCATTTGCAACTATCTTATCATCTACAGATGCTATCGCTTTTACTTTACAACATCGTCCCATTTTTTTTATTAAGGAAATTTCTAATTTCATGACATCACCAGGTTTTACTGGTTGGCGATAGCGCATATTTACTTGAGCTAAAAAACCAGGTCTATCTTCATTAGAATTATTATCTTCTGAAAAAACAACAGCAGCCAATTGAGCTAACGATTCTGTGATTAAAACTCCTGGAACTATTGGATAATCTTGAAAATGACCTTGAAAATATGGCTCATTAATTGACACACACTTAATCCCAACTCCCCTTTGACCAGGTTCTATTTCAAGAACCCGATCAATTAGAAGCATAGGAAAGCGATGTGGAATTCGGGCAATAATTTCCCTTACATCTATCACCGCTATCCCTCCTCAATATTTTTTTATCCTACAATAAACTATTAATAAATTCAGCAAGTGTATCGATAGAATAAAACTCATTTGTCAAAGGTTCATCGGATTCAATAAGAATATCAAAAGTTTCTTCTAATCCCACTGTAATTTCCAATCCTTCAACTGAATCCAATCCAAGACCTTCATCAAACAATGGCGCATCATTTTCAATCTCTTCAGGCTCAATGTCCAGTTCCAATCTCTCGATAATCATTTCCTTAATTTTTTCTTTAATTTGTTCCATTGAATAACTCATATTGTTACCTCCTATTTTTTATATTTTTTTATACATAGCGAAAAATTATTACCACCAAAACTAATTGAGTTAATCATGACAGTATTAACATCAGTCTGTCTTGGTTCTATAACAAAATCATAACCCTCTGGAGAATCCGTAAGATTAGCAATAGGAGGAATGTAACAATCTCTTATCATCATTAAAGCAGACACAATGTTTATCGCAGCTCCAGCTCCACTGGTCTCTCCAATCAAGGATTTAATATTTGTTATCGGAATTTGTTTAAAAACTTTTTTAATTGCTTTCAATTCTAACTGATCTATATTTGGATTACCATTAGCACTGGTGATAAGACAATCAACCTCAGTTAGATTAGCTCTTTGTAAAGCTTCTTGCATACATTTAGCTAAAGATTCTCCATTTACATCATTGCCATACACCTGATGATAGTCATTCAAGCCGACAATAGAAGCAATCTCACCATAAATATTTGCCCCACGTTCTAATGCATCTTCTAAATCTTCAATTACCATAATTACTGCTCCCTCTGAAAAAATGATTCCCTGGCTGTTCAGATCAAAAGGTCGACTTTTATCATCAGTTGCAGTCATCTTTAAATGACAATAAGCTTGATGCATTACTTCAGTAAACTCTTCAACTCCACCGACAAGTGCATTCTTAACCCGACCTGTTTGTAATTGCAATAAAGCAAGATCTAAAGCACTCATCATTGCATTTTCGCCCGTCGGTGTTACATAATTTGGGCCAGTAATTTTATATTGCAAACTAATTTTAGCTGCAATACTGTTATAAACTGTCTCTTGAAATAGTAATGGGTTTGAACGATAAGGCCCTTTTACAACAACCTTTTTATAATACTCACCTGTTTTCTCAGTTGCACCATTTCTCGTCCCAATATAAATTCCCATTGTACTAGCCTCTTCTTCAGAAAGTTCCAATAAACCAGCATCTTGTAGAGCAAAAGTGCTTGCGAGAATAGAATATTTAGTAATTCTCGGTGAACGGTTAAAGGTGCGATCAAAATTATAGTCTTTCCCTTTAATTTCTGGCACTTGTCCTGCAACAGTTGTTACATATTGTTCTCCATCAAAATAAGTAATTGGTTTGATCGGAGAAACCCCATCTTTGATACCTTGCCAAAAAGTTTCTAAACCAATTCCGAAAGGAGATAATACTCCCAATCCAGTAATCACATATCTCTTATCCATCTATCCCACCTCCTTGACTATCAAAACTGCATTATTGCCGCCAAAGCCCAAGGAGTTATTCATAAATGATCTAATATTTTGCTTTCTAGCAACATTCGGAACATAATCTAGATCACAGTCAGGATCAGGCGTTTGATAGTTTATGGTAGGAGAAATAATTCCATGCCTTATAGTTAAAATTCCAGCAATTGTCTCAATAGCTCCCGCAGCTCCTAAAGTATGACCAATCATTGACTTGATAGAACTTACTGGAATATTATATGCTCTTGTACCAAAAAATCTTTTAATCCCTAATGTTTCGATAGCATCATTGTGTTTTGTTCCTGTACCATGTGCACTAATATAGTCAATCTCTTCCACATTCATTTTTGCATCTTTCAAAGCCATTTTCATTGACTGGAAAATTCCTTCGGCATCTTTATGAGGTGCAGTCATATGAAATGCATCACTTGAAGAACCATATCCAGCAATTTTTGCATACAGATTGGCGTTACGTGCCTTTGCTGAATCTTCCCTCTCTAATACTACAATTCCAACACCATCTCCCAATAATAGACCCTTTCTATTTAGATCAAAAGGTGTTATATCTTCATTTGACAAAGCTTTTAATAATTCAAAACCAGAAAACGTTAACTCTGATATTAGATCTACCCCTCCTGCAATCACCAAATCACAACGCCCCACTCGCAATAAATCTGTAGCAATTCCGATAGCATGTAAACCTGAAGAACAGGCTGTAGAAACTGTAAAATGTTCAGCGACAATACCTAATTTGTCGATTACTTGATTACCAGGAATGTACAAAGGATATTCTAATAATTTAGAGGCTAAAACTCGATCTTGCTTGCCAGTAAAAATTTTTCGATAATATTCCTGAGTTTTAATCATTCCAGAGAGAGTTGTTCCAATAGCAACCCCAATTCGTCCCTGATAGTTCTCTAAGTCAATCCCTGCATCAGCTATTGCTTCTCTAGCTGCAACAACACTTAAAATGGAAGCTCGATCCATCCTATGTAATTCCTTTTGAGAAAGATGATCTTGTGGACGAAAATTTTTCAATTCACATCCTCTACTATGACGATATTCGCTCATATCAAATGATGTAATTTCTCCAGCTCCGTATCTACCCTGAATCAATCCATCCCAAAAATCATCAACATTATTTCCAATCGCAGTTAATGTTCCCATCCCTGTCACAACAATATCTTTTATCATTAGCTCATCTCCTTTCTATCAATATCTATTGAACATCATCCCTTTAGTACGTCTTCTAACTTATCAAAGAAAGTTTTTTGCTCATCATATATTATCTGTAATTTGGCAATTACCTGATCAAAAAGTTCCTGGCGCCCAGTTAAATCTTGCTTTTTAGCTTCACAATTGTTAGCTAATTCATTCATCTGATCAATCATTTTTGAAACCGCATTATGAAAATATTCAGAAATAAAGAGATGTTTAGAAAAATCATCAAAGAAATCTTTCAGGAAAATATATCTGTACTTCCATGAATTGAAAATTTCAGCAAGATAGTTGATCAAACTATCTTGTTTCTTATCATCTTCATTCAATATTTTAATAAATCGTATTATCTCATTGATTGCCTCAATACCTAATTGAACATGATGCTCTTCATCTCCATTTTGATAAATAGCTTTCTTGGATAGTTTAGATATATCAATTATTTCACGAAGAATATTTTTACCTAATGTTTTGATATCAACTCTTTTTAAATTATCAATATTCAATTCAAGTATAATATAAGGTGTGCTGGACTCATATGAAGGATGACCCTTCATAAATTCAATAACACGCAAACCGGTGAAAGCATTATGAAAATCTTCTTTCGGAATTTGACCATAAAAATTATACGTACTATCATAAACGATATAACTATCTTCTGTCCTCTCGACCAATAGAAAGATATGAGGTATTTCTACATCAAGTTGTATCATATTTACTCTACCGCGGTTCATCTCTTCTAACCATTCATCTTCTTCTTTATGATAATCTGGAGTATAATTCAAGAAATATGATGTTCCTGTTACAATAATCAATTCTCTATCGTCTAATCGTGCTTCAAAATATTTTATTCCTTCTTCTAAGGAGGAGAACTTTTTGTAATCCATTGTCGTTCCAAATCTTTCTCCTAAGTTAGGAAAACCTCCTAATCTATTGTAAGGAATGTCGATATAATTTAGTTGTAATGATTGATCATTATCTAAGATATAAGAACATCCTAATAAAGTCTCTCCGTCTCCTGCCATGAAATATCCCATATCAACATTATAACCAGTTTCATACCTCATTTTTTCTCGTATAACCCCATAGATACATGGAAAATAATAAGGATAAGTATCAGGTTCAAATCTTTTAATAGCTTTAATTTCAGCACTAACATTAACTTTATCTATTTCTTTAAAAAGAATATTATCCCATAAATTAGCTATAGTCTGTTGTTTTAACATATCTCTGACTGAAATATTAAATTTTTGCTGATTAGAGCGTGCTATAACTTGAATGGCTTTGATTGAATCTCCTCCTAAATCAAAGAAACTATCATCAATACCTACTTTCTTCAATCCTAAAACTTCTTTCCAAATCTCAACTAATTTCTCTTCAACTGCATTTCGAGGCGCTCTATACTCTACGCCAAGTTTAATATCACTACTAGGTTCTGGAAGAGCAAGTCTATTAATTTTTCCATTTATTAATTTTGGAATCTTATTTAAAATAGTAAAATATGATGGAATCATATATTCTGGTAAAGATGTTGTTAGATATTCCCGTAATTTTGAAACTGACAGTTCTTCTTTTAAAACTAAATAAGCTGATAAATACTTATTTTGATTTGCATCCATTCGATCAATTACCACTGCCTCATAAATCAACTCATGATTAACTAATTGATTTTCAATCTCGCCTAATTCAATACGATATCCTCTGATTTTTACCTGATTATCTATCCGTCCTAAAAATTGAAGTTCACCATTAGAAAGTAATTTTATTAAATCACCGGTTTTATACATCATTTGCCCTGGAATAAATGGATTCGGAATAAATTTTTCCCCAGTTAATTTTGCTCTATTTAGATAACCACGAGCAATCCCATCACCTGAAATATAGAGCTCACCGGGAATATTTTCTGGAAGTAAAGTCAGATTATTATCGAGAACAAAGATTTGTGTATTAGCAATTGGTTTACCAATTGTAATTTCTTCAGTTTCTTTTAAAAGTTTCACAGTTGACCAGACGGTCGTTTCTGTTGGCCCATAGACATTTATGATTTTAGCATCAGTTACTTTTGATAATTTTTTCAATAATGTTTCAGGAAAATTCTCTCCTCCGATAATGATATCTTTTAAATTTTTCAAACCTTTAATTCCACTTTCATTACTTGTCAACAACTGCATCCTTGACGCTGTCATTTGAACTATATCTACATTATTTTTAACGATAACATCAGCAAATTCTTCAGGAATTAGTTGTTCCTTTTCTGTGGCAATAACAACTTTTAAACCTTTTGATAATGGCAAGAAAGTTTCCAGTACAAAAATATCAAATGAAATCGTTGTTAGTGATAAGATTGTTTTATCAGGTGAAAAATCTATCTTTTGTGTAATACCTTCTATGAAATTATTTACAGCCTGATGCTCAATCATTACCCCTTTAGGTCTACCAGTAGAACCAGAAGTATAAATTACATAAGCTAAGTCCTGAGCTTTATTGATATTCTCTAAATTTTCTCCATTAGCAGAACGGTTCTCTGGCTTATCTATATTAATTGTTTGAGTTTTGATAGAAATTTTTTCTAAAGAACTCTGAGTCAATAAAATTTGCGTATTTGAATCTTCAAGCATATACATACTGCGTTCAATAGGAAGCTCAGGATCAATTGGCAAGAACGCACCACCTGCTTTTAAAGTAGCTATAATTCCAATCAACATCTCAAGTGAACGTTCAACTCTTATTCCCACCAAATTATTTGGTTCGACACCTTTATCGCGCAAAATTCTGGCTAATTGATTGGATTTTTCATTTAATTCTCGATATGTGAGTTGTTTGTCTTTAAAAACTAATGCAACCTTTTCTGGAGTTTTCAAAACCTGTTCTTCAATAAGCTGATGAATAGTTTTCTCCTGAGAATATTCAAGTTTTGTATCATTTATTTCGTATAATAAATGTTCTCTCTCCTCTTTAGAAATAATGGATATATCCTGAACTAATTGTTTAGGATTTTTAATTATAATTTTTATTAACTGATGCAAATTATTCTTAATTTGCTCCATCATTTCTAAAGACAATACCTCATTGTTATAGATCATATTCAATAAAATTGTATCCCCACTCGCCGCTAATATCGTTAAATCATAATTTGTCAGTTCATGAGCTGAATCTTGATAAATTATGAAACCTAATTCTGGATCATCTTCAGAAACATTAATAGGATAATTTTCAAAAACAACTATTGAATCGAAAAACTCCTCAGTAGAAGTAAACTTACTTAACTTCTTAATATCTATTAATGGCATATAATTATATTCATGAATCTCAAGAATTTCTTTATTGACTTTTTTTAATAAATCTGTCACTGTTTCATGAGGATCTGTTTTTATTACAACCGGTAATGTATTGATAAATAACCCTGCTATCTTTTCCACATTCTCCACATCTGCAGGTCTTCCAGACACTGTCATCCCATAGCAACTAATATCAGTACGATTATATTTTTGTAGCAAAATCCCCCAAGCAGTTTGAATAAAGGTATTTACAGTAATGTTATTAGCTAAACATATTGACTTAACTTCCTCAGTACTTTCTTTATCAAGTTCTAGTTTTATTTCGGTTGCTTCAGTTATAATTTTTCCTTCTTTAAATCCAATATCTGTAGGTAATAGTGTAGATTCGGTTACATCCTGAATATAGTTTTGCCAAAATTGTTTTGCTTGCTTTAGATTTTGATTTTTTATCCATTCTAGATAATCAGAAAATTGCGCAAGAGGTTTAGCTGGCAATGGTCGATTATTTACAAGACTTTTATAAATTTTAGTTAGTTCATCAAATATTATGTGAGTACTCCAACCATCTAAAAGTAGATGGTGGAATGTCCAACACATAAAATATTTTTCAGAAGAAAGTTTTACTAATGATAATCTGCTTAGTTTATTTGAATCAAAATCAAATTTTTTCTGTAAATCTTCTTTTTTGAAACGCTGAAGATATCTTTTCTGCTCAGAATCATTTAATTTAGAAATATCTTCTTCATATATATCTGCTTCTTTTTTTTCTAAAATAATTTGGATTGGAGTTTTAAATTCTTTCCATTTGAAATCAGTTCTTAAACATTCATGTCGTTTAATAACCTCTTCCCAAGCTTGTTTTAGATAATCTTGATTAATTTTTCCTTCCAACTTAAAACATATTTGTACATGATAATTTACACTATCTTCATTCAGTAAAGTATAATAAAGCATACCATTTTGCATGGGAGTTGCTTTAAATATCTTTAAAACTTTAGTATCTGTCACATTATTCACCCCTCTCTTTGGAAGTTAATTTATAAATTATAAAGATCAGCAATAATACCAAATTCATCTTCATCTACAGCATCACCAAAATCTGATGGAGTATAAGTTCTAGTTGATTTGTTCAAACAATGTTCGATTATCTCAATTAATAGAACAGAATATCTTTCTTGAATTAGTTTTATCAATTTTTCTTCGATATTACTTGGATTATAACTAAAGGTAATCTGTAATCTATCATTCACGACTATTCCAACTATATCAATAAGATAAGGAAAATGATTTTTAAGATGAATACTCCGACCAGATGTTTCCTTACATATAGATAATAAGTTATCTTCACTATTTACTTCAGCAAATTGCCCCAAATAATTAAAAGAAATTTCAGGTTTGAGTTTCTCTAACTCAGTATTAGTCTCTAGATATCTTGCTATTCCAAAATTGATACCTTTATTAGGTATTTTTCGTAAACTTTCTTTAACATGTTTGATCGTCTGTTCAATACCTTCTTGTCTTTCAAAATATACAGGGTACATACTGGTAAACCAACCAATAGTTCTCGAAATATCTACATCTTCAATAATCTCTTCTCGACCATGCCCTTCTAAATTCACAAGAATATTTTTTACTCCAGTTGTATCAGTAATTGCAATAGTCAATGCTGATAATAATAAATCATTAATTTCTGTGTTATATACCCAATTCACATTTTTCAATAATTCTTCTGTCTGTTCTTGAGTAATTTCCGTCATGAGATTTTTTTGAGAAAAATTTCTATCTGCTGCTTCAAATGAAAGAGATTGAATCTCAGTTTGAGTAATATTTTTCCAATAATCTAAATAAATTTCCGTATTAGCCGCATAGTCTCTAAGTTTTTCACTCCAATTCTTATATGAAGTTGTCTTCAAAGGTAACTCTGCTTTTAAATTAGAAGAATATAATGTTTGGATTTCTTCAAATATAATTCTCCATGACACACCATCTATAATCAAATGATGTACAGGAATTACCAGTCTTTTTCCGTTTTCACCCAAATCAAATACAATTACTTTGAACAATAAATCTTTTTCAAGATCAAAACTGTTTTGAATCTCTTCACTAGTTTCACGTAATTTTTTACTTTGTATCTCAAAAGAGTGCGCCGAAAAATCTATAACTTCTAATTGAAAGTTAATTTCTTCAATTCCGCGATTATACTGAACAATTTGCTCTCCATTAAACTTATAGACCATTCTTAGTGCATCATGATGGGTGATAATTTTTGAAAAAACACTTTCCAATATATTTAAATCTGCATCACTTCGTAAAGAAAAGATAAATGTTTGATTCCAGTAATGATTATGCTCAAAATTTTGTTCAAAAAACCATTTCTGAATTGGTGTTAAAGGAATTTCACCTATAACTTCATCTTGAGAAATTTTTATTTTTTGTTTAGAATAATCTACATTATTAAGTAAATCTCCAATTGTTCGATAAGTAAATATATCTTTAATGCTAATATTTATTCCGTCTTGCTTTAATTTCGCGATTATTTGTAGAGCTTTAATTGAATCGCCACCAAGCTCAAAGAAGTTATCAGTTAATCCTACTTTTTCGGCTAATAAAATTTTCTCCCATACACCTGCCATTATCATCTGAACTTCACTTATTGGTGCGACATATTCAGTACTTTTTTCAGGTTCAGGTAAAGCCTTGCGATCAATCTTTCCATTTGATGTTAATGGCAACTTATCTAGCCTCACAAAATAGTTAGGTATCATATAGTCTGGTAGTTTAGTTAAAAGATAATCTCTTATCTCAGTAACAATATCCTCATTATCACTCACCAAATAAACCGCTAAATATTTGCTACCTTCTTTATCTTCATGATCAATAACTACTGCGTCTATTATAGATGGATGGCTAATTAGTTGCTTTTCTATCTCACCTATTTCGATCCTAAATCCACGTATTTTTACCTGATTATCTTTCCGTCCTAAAAATTCTATATTTCCATCTGAAAGTTTTCGTGCTAAATCTCCTGTTTTATACATTCTTTGATTTTCTATAAATGGATTCTCTACGAATTTCTCTGCTGTTAAGTCTGGTCTATTCAAATATCCCCTTGCGACCCCATCACCAGAAATCGCAATTTCTCCAATTACTCCTTGAGCTACTGGATTTAATCTATCATCAACTAGATAGATCTGTACATTATCTGCGGGAACTCCAATCGGTACTGATATTCCTTGATCTTTCTCATGATCATATTGGTAGATCATACATCCTACTACTGTCTCAGTTGGGCCATATTCATTATAAATTTCGATATTACCTGCAAATTTCTCATAAATCTCTGACGCTAACTTGACAGATAATTCTTCTCCACCAACAATCATTCGTTTAACTTTCGAGTTAGTCAAATCTAAATCACGAATTACTCTTAAATGAGCAGGAGTCAATTTTATGATCTGAATATTATTATCTTTAATTATTTTTGTGATCACTAACTCTTTATCATCTTCTCCATAGATAATTACTTTATTTCCTGAAAGTAATGGAACATAAATTGAGGTAACAGTCAAATCAAACGAAAGTGACGAATATAATGGAAAATCTAAACTTTCACCTTGGAGATATACTTTTTTGGCCCAAGTTATATAATTAACCACACCACGATGTTCAATCATTACACCTTTTGGATTTCCTGTCGAACCTGAAGTATAAATCATATAAGCTAGATCTCTAGATTGATTGATAACTTCTAGATTACTACTATCTCCTCTTAAAAGTTCTTTATCACTGATATTTATCTTTTCACCTTTAAAGTTAACTTTTCCCAATAGATGGTTTTGTAGTAGCACTATTTCCGCATGACTATCATTTAGCATAAATTCGATGCGGCTTTCAGGATACTCTGAATCTATAGGTAAATATCCACCGCCAGCTTTTAATATTCCTAAAATTCCAATTATCATCTCCAAAGAGCGATCAACCATAATTCCAACAATCTGGTCTCGCTGAACACCTATATTTTTTAAAAATCTCGCAAGCTGATTTGATTCTTGGTTCAATTCCCGATAAGTTAACTTCTCTTCTCCAAAGCTCACAGCAATCTCATCAGGGCTCTGATTCACCTGTTCAGCAAATAATTGATGAATTACTTTCTCTTTTGGATATTCTGCTTTTGTATCATTAAAACCGTAAATAAGTTCTTCTTTCTCTAGAGCTGAGATCATCTGAATCTCTTTTATTAATTTCTCTGAGTTTTCGATAATCTCTCTAAGAATATTGATATAATACTGTACCATACTCTCTACTGTCTCCCGTTTAAAGAGAGTAGTACTATAATCTAGTCTAAAGTGAATTTTTTCATCAACCTCAAAAGCATTTAATAAAAGACTGAACTTCGCAATCTTAAAATCATAATCATATAAGGAAATCTTAAAATCATCATTAGAAATGTTAAAATCATTTAAGCTGATCGTATTAGTATTTTGTAATGTAAACATAACTTCAAATAAAGGACTTCTGCTTGTATCACGGTCAAGATTTAATTGATCGAGTAACATTTCAAACTGATAATTTTGATTATTAAATGCTTTCAACGTATTATTACGAACTTCAGCTAAAAAGTCATTAAAACTCTTACCTCCTTCAGGCTGATGCCGTAGTGCAAGAGTATTTACAAACATTCCGATTATATTCTCTAAATCTGCATAGTTTCTACCTGCTATAGGTGTGCCTACAATAATATCTTCTTGTCCTGAATATTTTGCTAACAATACATTATAGGCTGCTAATAAAATCATAAATAATGTTACATCTTGATCAAAAACTAAATCATTTAATTTTTCTGTTTCTTCTGCGTTAAACGCAAATTCGATAAAGTCTCCTGCAAAATCCATTAAAGCTGGACGTTTATAATCAATAGGCAAGTTCAACACTGGTAATTCACCTGCAAATTGATCTAACCAATATTCTTCCTGTTCTTTTAATTTTTCCGATTGCAAAAATTCATTTTGCCATACTGCAAAATCTTTATATTGAATTCGCAATTCAGGCAGTTCTTCATCATTATAAATCGCCATTAATTCTTTGAAGAAAATATTCATCGAAACTCCATCTGAAATAATATGATGCATATCTAACATAAATAAATATTTATCAAAATCATACTTAATTAACCCAACTCGCATAAGTGGCGCTTGATCTGGATTAAATGGACGAACAAAACGATTGATTACCTCTTGTAATTCTACTTCAACTACTTCCTCATACTGAACATTAAATTTTACATCCTGATTAATCTTTTGAATTGGTTTATCTTCAAAAAAGCCAAATGATGTTCTCAAAGATTCATGTCGATCTATCAATTTATTTATTGAATTTACAAAACGATCTTGATTCAGTTCACCTTCAATTTTGATCATCAAAGGCATATTATAAGAAATACTATTTACAGCAAGTTGATCAATAATTAGCAATCGTTTTTGTGCTGACGAAACTGGATAATACTCTCTTTCCTCAACAGGATCAATCTCAATAAACATACTCATATCTCTATCTTTAATCACTTCCGCAAGAGTTGCAATTGATGTATATTCAAAGACATCCATTAATGAAAGTTCAACATTTAGATCTTTATAAATTCTTGCTAATAATTGAGTTGCTTTTAATGAATGACCACCTAACTCAAAAAAATTATCGTAAATACTGATTTTATCAACTAACAAAACATCTTGCCATATCTTTAAAAGTTTTTCTTCTACTATATCTCTTGGTTTTTCTATTTCAACTGTAATATATTTTTTACCCGGTTCAGGCAATACTTTTTGATCAATCTTGCCGTTGATGGTCAATGGAATCTCGTCAAGTTGGATAAAATGTGTTGGAACCATGTATTCAGGTAGACGATCTGCAAGATATTTTCGTAAATCAGAGATCGAAATTTCTATATCACTAACATAAAAAACACAAAGATAGGATTCTCCATTTTCATCTTCTTTGGATACAACAATACCTGTACTGATTTCTGAATAATTCTGTAATTGTTTTTCAATCTCTTCTAATTCGATCCTATAGCCCCGTATTTTAACTTGCTTATCTATCCGACTCAAAAATTCTATATTACCATCTGGAAGTTTTCGTGCTAAATCCCCGGTCTTGTACATCCTCTTTCCTGCAATAAATGGATTGTCCACAAATCTATCTTTTGTTAGATCCGTGCGATTGAAATATCCTCTTGCTACTCCATCACCAGATATATAAATTTGACCTGTGATTCCTTCTGCAACTGGCTTTAATCTCTCATCCAAAAGATAAATTTGCACATTATCTGCTGGAGTTCCTATCGGTACTGATATTCCTTGATCTCGCTCTCGATCATATTTATAAATCATACACCCTACTACTGTCTCTGTTGGTCCATACTCATTAAATATTTCGATATTTCCAGCAAACTTTTCATCTATTTCTCTAGCTAATTTTACAGTTAACTGCTCTCCACCCACAATTAATCGCTTAATCTTAGAATTACTTAAATCTAAATCTCTTATCACTTTGAGATGTGCAGGGGTTAGCTTTATAATCTGAACTTTATTTTCTTTGATAATTTTAGAGATTAATAATTCTTTTTCATCATAGCCATAGACTATAATCCTACTTCCTGAGAGTAAAGGTACAAAGATTGATGTTACTGTTAAATCAAATGAAAGTGATGAATAAAGAGGGAATTTAAACCTTTCACCTTTTAGGTAAACTTTTTTGGCCCAGGTGATATAATTTACAACTCCACGATGTTCTAACATAACCCCTTTAGGATTACCCGTTGATCCAGAAGTATAGATTATATAGGCTAGATCATTAACATGATTAATTAATTCGAGATCACTTCCGTCACCAGTGTATAAATTTCTATCATTAATGTCGATCATTTCAGCAAAAAATGAAAATTGACTCAATAAATGATGCGCGCTCGCGCAACTCAAAAGTAGCTTTACATTGCAATCATTTAGCATATACTTGATTCGATTTTCTGGATACTTGGAATCAATTGGCAGATAAGCCCCTCCTGCCTTTAAAATTCCTAACACTCCAACTATCATCTCAAATGAACGTTCAACCATCACTCCGATTATAGTATCTGATCCAACACCTTTTGAACGTAAGAAACGTGCTAACTGATTTGCTTTCTCATTTAATTCAAAATAAGTTAAATCTTCTTCGCCAAATGTCAGTACCACCTCAGTCGGAGACTTTTTCACTTGTTCTTCAAAAAGTTGATGAATAACCTTATCATTTGAATATTCTACTCTTGTATCATTAAATTCATAAATCAATCTATCTCTTTCTTCTAGAGAAATCATTTGAATCGCTTCAATTCTAATCTCTGATTCTTGTACAATTTCTTGAAGAATATTTACAAAATATCTTGCCATCTTTTCAATAGTATCTTTTTTGAACAATGTTGTACGATAATCCAACCTAAAGTTAATTCTCTGTTCTTTCTCATATCCAATCAATAATATGTCAAACTTGGATATTTTATATTCGTAATCATACATTGAAGTTTTTAGTTGATCTTCTGAAGAAAACTGATTTTCATAGACAGAGAGTTCATTTATATTTTGAAGTACAAACATTACATCAAACAAAGGGTTTCTACTGGTATTACGATCAATGTTTAATTTGCCAATTAGCATTTCGAATTGATAGTCTTGATTTGCATAAGCTTCTAAAGCATTTTTTTTGATCTCTTCTAAAAACTCTACAAAAGTTTTATCTCCTACGGGTTGATTTCTAAGTGCTAGTGTATTTACAAACATTCCAATAATATTTTCTAAATCAGCATGTTTTCTTCCAGCTACCGGGATTCCAACAATTAGATCTTCCTGACCTGTGTATTTTGCCATTAACAGATTGAAAGCTGCTAATAATGTCATAAATAATGTTGTACCTTTTGTAGTCGCCAAATTTTTAACTTTTTCAGAAAGTTCCTGATCTAAGATGAACTGAACTGTATCACCTTCAAAGTTAATCTCTGATGATCTTTGATAATCTGTAGGCAGTTCAAGTATAGGAAGTTCACCAGCTAATTTGTTCAACCAATACTCTTCTTGTTCTGTAATCTCTTCTGATTGTAGATATTCATTCTGCCAGGCAGCGAAATCCTTGTACTGAATTCGTAATTCTGGTAACACTTCACCCATATAAAGGGCATGAAGCTCCTTAAATAAAATCCCCATCGAAACACCATCAGATATTATATGATGCATATCTACTATAAGTAAATACTTATTTTCAGCGTATTGTATGATTTCAGCTCTTAATAGCGGTGCTTTGCGTAAATCAAATGGTCTAATAAATTCTTGAATAATTTCTTGTAATTCTTCTCTTTCAGCTTTTCGAATTGGAATATTAAAATCAACATCTTTATGAATTAATTGTACAGGTTCTCCCTCTACAAAATCGAAAGAAGTACGTAAAGATTCATGCCGCTTTATTAGTTGATAAAATGTTTCTATAAATTTTTCTTTATCTAGTTTTCCTTCTAAGCTTATTGCTAAAGGCATATTGTAAGAAATACTTTCTAAGGAAAGATGATTAATTAATAGTAAACGTTTCTGGGCTGATGAAACTTTATAGTAGTCTCTCTCCTCTATCGGTTCAATATTTTTAAATTGAGCCTTTTCTGCATTTGTAATCAGTTCACTAAGCTCTTTAACTGTCGGAGCACGGAAAATATCATCTAAATTTACTTCAACATTAAACTCTTTATGTATCTGATATGCAAGTGTAACTGCTGTTAAAGAATGACCACCTAATTCAAAGAAATCATCATATATCCCTATCTTTGAATTTTCCAATAATGTTGACCATATTTCTGTCATTCTTTTTTCCAGATCATTCGTTGGAGCAACATAATTATGTTCTTCATTTATTTTTTCTTTTGGTTCTGGTAAAGCACGATGATCTATTTTACCATTTAAATTTAACGGCATCCGCTCTAAAACTACAAAATGAGCAGGAAGCATATAGTTTGGCAAATCTCTCAGTAGATATTTTTTTATTTCAGAGACGGAAACTTTATTATTTGTCACGATATATGCACAAAGATATCTACTAATCCCAAGTTGATCTTCTCTTGCGATTACTAATGCATCATTAATTGAATGATGCTTTTTTAACTTTGCTTCAATCGCACTTAATTCAATTCGATACCCTCTGATCTTGACCTGATGATCAACCCGACCGACAAATTCTATCTGTCCATCTGCATTCCATCTTGCTAAATCACCACTACGATACATCTTACTACCTGGGACAAAAGGATTATCTACAAATTTATTTTTTGTTAAATCTGATTGATTCAAATACCCCCGTGCCAGCCCATCACCAGATATACATAACTCTCCAACTCCTCCAATTGGTTGGAGATGATTACTTTCATCAATGATATATACTTGCGTATTTGCTAAAGGTTTCCCTATCGGAACAGTATCATCTTCTTCTGAAATTTCATTAATCGGATAATAAGTCGCAAAAACTGTACTCTCAGTGGGACCATAACCATTAATTAGTTTATCTTTCCCCAGATATTCCAATGCTTTTTTAGCATGCTGTATGGATAAGACCTCACCACCAACTAACACTTTTCGAACTGATCTAAAACATTCAAGATTATTATCTACTAAAATATGAAATAGAGCAGTAGTAATAAAAAATAAAGTTACTCCAGAGTTTTGAATAAACTCTGTCAGTCTTTTCGGATCAAAAATTTCTTCTTTTCTGATCAAGACAAGTGTAGCCCCATTCAACAAGGCTGCATAAATATCAAATGTAGACCCATCAAAGGCATAGTTAGATAACTGCAATACACGGTCTGTTGTTATAATTTCTATATAATTAGTGTTTTTTACAACCCGACTGATATTGTAATGCATTGTCAAGTTACCCTTAGGTTTACCAGTAGTTCCTGAAGTATAAATAACATAAGCTAGATTATCTGCTTTGCTAAGAGCAGGCAAATTAGTAACATCTTCGGTATATAATTCTTCGTCAAATAAATCTATCCATTCACCAGTATAAGTTGAGATAATATCAAAAAACTTCTTCTGTCCTAAGATTAGCTGAACATCTGCATCTTCAAGCATAAACTCTATTCTATTTTCTGGATATTCTGGTTCAATTGGTAGGTACGCTCCCCCAGCTTTTAAAATACCCAAAATTCCAACTATCATCTCTATTGAACGTTCTACTATCATTCCTACAATATTTTCAAAGCCAACCCCCTGATTACGCAAAACTCTAGCCAGTTGATTAGATTTATTATTTAACTCCCAATATGTCATCTCTTTCCCACCAAAGATAATTGCAATCTTATCTGGAGTCACTTCTACCTGTTCTTCAAATATTTCAGAAATTGTAAGATGCTTTGGATATGCCTGTTTTGTATCGTTAAATTCATACAGTATCATATCTCTTTCTTTTGTAGTTAACATACTAATCTCAGAAATTTTCTGCTGTGAATTATCTAGCATCTGACTAAGAGTTGTGATTAGATGTTCTGAAAATCTTCGGATAGTCGTCTGTTTATAATGATAGGCGTTATATTCAATCCTTCCAGTAATTTCTGTTCCTTCTTTTTGAAAAATAATTAGAAGACCATTATCTAGTCCATCTATATGATCAATATCATTTATATTTTCTAACAGGAGTGTAATATTAAATAGTGCATTATTAGTAAAAGATAATTTAGACAAAAGTTTACTAAACGAATATTTTTGATGTTGATAAGCTTCAGCGATACTGGTTTTCACTAATACAATAAATTCTTTAACTGATATATTTGAATCAACAAAATCTCGAATCGGCAAAATTGTATTTATATATTTGATTTTTTCATTTTTCTTATGAATGGTCGTTCCTATAGTAATGTCATTATTTTTAGTATACTTACTTATACATATTTTTAAGCCTGCCATTAAAATTGTAAATAATAAAGTGTCAATATTTTTACTTATTTTACTTAACTTGGTGCTTAACTCTGCTTTAATCGAAAAATAATATATTTCCTTTTGATAAGAAAATTCTCTTTGATTCCGCTTGTAATCAAAAGGTAATGTTGTTTCAGTCAATTCACCAGAAAATTTATTTAACCAAAATTGTTCATCTTGTTTTTGTAAGTCAGATAGTTTCCCTAGTTCATTTATATCTTTCACTATTTATCCCCCCTATTCTTCTTTATAGAAAAGAGAAGAGAATCACTCCTTAAGTATGACTAGGAGTAACTCTATTCTTTTTCAAATTATATCTTCTTAAGGCTCTCATTTGATGCAAATGATTTAATTACAAAAATAAACAACATAATACCGGCTGCAATTGGAATTGAGTATGCTGGAACCCGGTCAATAAGATAACCTGCTAAAATAAAACTGACTGGAGTAAGCGCCATTATAAATGTTTGAATTATTCCAAAAACTCTACCACGATACTCGTCTGGAACTGTCCTCTGTAACAAAGTAAAAAGTGGAATATTGAAAATAGAACTATTAGCTCCCATAATAAGGATTACAACTATATAAAAAATGAAAAACGGAAGTTTTCCCAAGAAATCAAGCATCGGAACCCCTGGGATACCTATACAAAATACACAAGTAGATGTGATTAACAAACATACCAGCATAACCTTAAACTTTTTCTTAAATTCTGGTAATACTGAGAGCAACAAAGCACCTACTAATATACCTATAGGATATGCACTTGTGATACATCCATATTGCCAAGGTGAAAAATGTAAAACTTCATTAATTATATATGGCAATGGAATTCCAAAAGCAATATTTGTGAAAAAATTTATAAATAATGCAAAAATCATTACCATCCACATTGCCTCGTCAGATTTCATGTATAACACTCCATCTTTCATTTCACTAAAAACTTTTTTTACTGTTAAATTCCCATCAACTTTTATAATACTCTTAGCAGTAAGTCTAAAATCAATAAAGAGTTCAGAAAATGCTGAAATAATAAAAGATAGTGCGTTAACCAATAAAAATACTTTTACATCAACTAACCCATAGACTAAACCACCTAACATTGGCCCTGTAATCTGAGTAATTGATGAAACACTTTGATTTAGAGAATTCATCCGCATCAATCTTTTATCATCAACAATATTTGGAATACTTGAATCTAAAGACACATTAAAAAATGTACTACAAATCGAAAGTAAAATCGAAGCTGTATAGATATATGGTAACTTTAATCCATACTTAACAGTTAATACATATAATCCAAAAACAACTAGACCACTCAAAAAGTCCATTATAACAACCATTCGCTTACGATTGAAACGATCTGCAATTACTCCAGCGAAAGGCCCTAAAATTATACCTGGTAACAAACTACATACTAAAGTTCCAGCAAAGCCCAGGCCAGAGCCTGTTGCTTTTAACACATATAAACCAAGAGCGAAACCATATATAATTGATCCAAATTGGGATACTAATTTACCACATACCATTAACAACATATTTTTTCGAATTTTGAATTCCATTTTCTTATCAACTTGTTGCTCAAGACCACCTGTTACATTTGCATTTAAAGACATAATCATCCTCCTCTATTCTAGAAGTCTAAATCCCCATCCAATCCTTCTAAACTTACTTCTGTTAGCAATATCTCTCTTTCTTCTTCTGTCATAATATCAATATCTGCTAACTTAATATTTTCATTTACAGATATCTGCTGTATAATCTCTATATAACTCTGCATCATTCGTTGAATCGTTTCTGGTTTGAATAAATCTATTCTGTATTCCGCAACTAACTCGATCCCCTCTTCTGTTTCAAATGCATAAACACCTAAATCAAATTTTGATATTTTCAGATCAAAGTTCATAATCTCCAATCTTATATCACCTACATTAATCTCCTTAATCCCTGCATTATCGAAATTTTGTAGATTAAATACTGTGTTAAAAATTGGGTTGCGATTGGTCTCACGATTCAGATTTAACTTGTCAATGAGCATCTCAAATGGATAATCTTGATTTTCAAAAGCAGTCAAAGTATTTTCCTGTACTTCTAGCAAAAATTCTTCAAAAGTTTTATCATCTGTTGGATAATGGCGTAAAGGTAACATGTTAACAAACATTCCTACAATATTTTCCAAATCAGCATTTGGACGACCTGCAACAGCTGTTCCAACAATTATATCAGTCTGTCCTGTCATGCGGAAAAATAAGACATTATACGCCGCCATTAATACCATATATAAAGTTGTCCCAGTATAAGTACTCAAATAATTTAACTTATCTGCAGTTCCTTTCTCAATTTTAAAAGATTGAACATCTCCAGCAAAACTTATTGAGTCTGGTCTGCGATAGTCAGTCACTAATGTCAGTTCAGGAAGTTGACCAGATAATTGGTTTAACCAATAATCCTCTTGATCGGTTAACTCACCAGAATCTAAAAGTTCATTCTGCCATACCGCAAAATCTTTGTACTGAATTCTTAAATCAGGCAAATCTTCGCCTTGATACAATTCAAATACTTCTTTAAAGATAGTTTCAAACGAAAGACCATCTGCTATAATATGATGTGTATCAAATAAAATCAAGTAACGATCATCAACTTTGACAATCTGTACCCGCAGAAGTGGTGCTTTACTTAAATCAAATGAGCGTATAAACTCTTTAATTAGTCCATCTATTTCTTTTTCATTAGCCTCACGATACCCAACCGAAAACTCGCTATCTTGATGAATAATTTGGACTGGATCTTTATTGATAATTTCAAAGCTTGTTCTAAATGTTTCATGACGTTCTACAATCGTCTCCCAAGCTTCTACAAAGCGGTCATAATCACAATGACCATACATTGTCATAATCATCGGCATATTATAAGTGGTTCCAACATCACCATAACGACTCATAATATATATTCTCTTTTGTGCTGATGATAATGGATAATACTCTCTTTCCTCCACAGGCTCAATCGAAGAATATATACTTGTTTCAGTAACTTGCATAATTTCGGCAAGTTCAGCAATAGTTGGTTTGTTAAATATTTCCAATAGTGAAAGTTCAATATTCATGTCTCTAAAAATTCTTGCCAATAGCTGAGTTGCCTTTAATGAGTGTCCACCAAGTTCAAAAAAGTTATCATAAATCCCTAGTTCATCTCTACCCAGAACTTTTTTCCAAATTTCAATAAGTTTTTCTTCTAGTTCATTACGTGGGTTTCCAGTATTTTCACCAGTATTACTTATTTCAGGATTTGGTAACGCTTTTTTATCAATCTTGCCATTTGGTGTTAGTGGCAAACGATCCATTTGGATAAAATAAGTGGGAATCATATACTCTGGCAATTTAGCATTCAAATCTTCTTTAATATCTTGAACTGAATAATTTTGATCATTTTGCACAATGTACGATGTAAGATATGTATCATCTCCACTATTACGAGCAATCACTATTGCTTCATCAATCGCTTTAGATTTAAGTAAGTGACTTTCAATTTCACCTAATTCAATCCGATATCCACGAATCTTAACTTGATTATCTATTCTTCCCAAAAACTCAATTTTTCCATTAGGTAATCTTCGACCAAGATCACCTGTTTTATACATCTTCTCACCTGGCATGAATGGATTTAACATAAATCTTTGAGCCACTAGTTCCGGTTTGTTGATATATCCTCTAGCTACACCATCTCCAGAGATGTAAATTTCACCTGTAACCCCTTCTGCAACTAAGTGATGCTTTTGATCAAGTAGATATATCTGTACATTATCTGCTGGAGTTCCAATCGGTACAGTTATGTTTGTGTCTTGATCAGGGTCAAATTTGTGTATCATACATCCGACAACTGTTTCGGTTGGGCCATATTCATTGTAAATTTCTACTTTTCCAGCAAATTTATGATGAATATCTGCCGCTAATTCGACAGTTAATGCTTCACCGCCTACTATCATTCGTTTCAGATTAGTATTACTTACCTCGATTTCTTTGATTACTTTCAAATGTGCAGGGGTTAATTTTATTATTTGAACTCGATCTTCTTTAATAATCTTGGAAATCAATAATTCTTTGTCATCTTGAACAACAATTGTATTTCCAGAAAGCAATGGTACGTAAATAGATGTAACAGTTAAATCAAATGATAGAGATGAATAAAGTGGAAAATCACAGCGTTCTTCATCTAAATACATTTTGCTGGCCCAGGTAATATAATTGATAACTCCCCTATGTTCAACCATAACGCCTTTTGGATTCCCTGTAGAACCTGATGTATAGATAATATATGCTAAATCCTTTGGTCCATTAATTACTTCAAGATCAGTACTTATACCTTTGTATAGTTCACCATCATTTATATCTATCAATTCACCTGTAAATGATAGCTGATTCATTAGATTTTTCTGAGATAAGACAATCTCTACATCGCTATCATCAAGAATATACTTAATGCGATTTTCTGGATAGTCAGGATCAATTGGTAGATAAGCTCCACCAGCTTTTAAAATTCCAAGAATACCAATTAGCATCTCTAATGAACGATCAACCATAATCCCTACAATTTTATCTGGCACCACACCTTTACACTTTAAAACATGAGCTAATTGATTTGATTTTTCATTTAATTCAGAATATGTTAATTTATCATCTCCAAAAGTAACCGCATAGTGATCAGGAGTTCTATAAACTTGTTCTCTAAAGAGTTCGTGAATAACTTTTTCTTTTGGATATTCTACTCTTGTTTTATTAAAAGTATAGAGGAATTCTTCTCTCTCTTCTGCTGAAATCATCTGAATCTTTTCCAAGCGTTTTTCTGGAGTTTTACAAATTTCTTCTAATATATGTATAAAATGTTCAGCTATTTGCTCGATTGTCTCTTTCTTATACAATACAGTACTATAATCCCATTTAAAATTAATTTTTCCATCTGCTTCAAATGCCACCAATAAGAGGTCAAATTTTGCAATCTGATATTTATAATCGTTATATATACTAAACTTTAGCTCTCCACCACTTGATTGATATTTTAAATTACTACCGTAAATAGACATATCGTTAGCATTTTGAAAAGCAAACATAACGTTAAATAAAGGATTACGACCGGTATCACGCTCTAGATTTAGCTTGTCAACTAACATTTCAAATTGATAATCTTGATTTTCAAAGGCCTGTAGAGTATTCTCCTTAACTTCACTTAAAAATTCAGTAAAGGATCTCTCATAATTAATATAATTTCTTAGTGCTAACGAATTAACAAACATACCAATAATATTCTCGATATCTGCATGACGTCGGCCTGCAATTGGTGTGCCTATTATAATATCTTTTTGATTTGCATACTTTGCTAGTAATATATTATAAACTGTTAATAATAACATATATAAAGTTACATCATTTTCAGTTGCCAGAGTTCTTAAACTATCTGACATCTTTTCATCCAAAATATTTATAATTGAATCACCTTCAAATGTCATTACAGATGGTCGTGAATAATCAATCGGCAGATTAAGGACAGGAATATTATCTTCAAATTGCTTCATCCAAAATTCTTCTTGTTTTTTTACTTTATCAGACTGCAAAAATTCGTTCTGCCAATTAGCAAAATCTTTATATTGAATCCGTAATGCAGGTAATTCTTCATCATCATAGAGAGCAAATAAATCTTTGAATATTATTTCTGTGGAAACACCATCTGAAATAATATGATGCATATCTACCATAAATAAATAACAATCTTTTTTATAATTGACTAATCCAGCTCTTAATAATGGAGTTTTAGTTAAATCAAATGGCTTAACAAATTTATCTACTATTTGATTTAACTTATCTTCTTCAGATTCCTGATATGAAAGAGTAAAATTCACTTTTTGATGTATTTTTTGCATTGATTCTCCGTCTATTATTGTAAACGATGTTCGCAAAGATTCATGCCGCTGAATCAAAGCTTGAAAAGCTGAAGTTAGCTTAGCTTTATCAAGATTTCCTTTAATTGTTGATATTAAAGGCATATTATATGTAATACTATTGTTTGCTAGTTGGTCAATTACTAAAAGCCGTTTCTGAGCAGACGAAGTTGGATAATATTCTTGTTCATTTATTGGTGTAATTGTTGAATACTGCTTTTTATCTGTTGCCGTAATAACCTCTGCTAATTCTTTAACTGTAGGCTTATTAAATATTTCTTTTAGCTGTAGTTCAGTTTGAAACTCTTTATGCACTTTTGAAACTAGCATAGTAGCCTTCAAAGAATGACCACCTAAATCAAAGAAATTATCTAATAGCCCTACTTTTTGTACTCCAAGTACATCTTTCCAAATATTAACCAATCTTATTTCGATATCATTACTTGGGGCTACATATTCAACACCACTCATCAAACCTTCTTCAGGTATTGGTAATGCTCTGCGATCAACTTTACCATTTGGAGTAAGTGGCAAGCGATCTAATAAAATTAAATATGTAGGAATCATATATTGAGGTAATTCCTTCGAAAGAAACTTACGTATCTTAGCACTTGACAATTCTTCATCAGTAACGATATATGCAGTTAGATATTTACTATTACCTACATTCTCATCTCGCGCAATAACTATAGCTTCATTTATAGAATTATGTTGTAATAACTGAAACTCAATCTCTTCGAGCTCAATACGGAATCCTCTAATCTTAACTTGATTATCTTTCCGACCAATAAACTGGATTACGCCATTTGGCAACCATCTTGCTAGATCTCCAGTTCGATACATCCGTGTACCTTCAACAAATGGATTAATTACAAATTTTTCTGCTGATAATTCTGTTTGATTCAAATATCCACGAGCTAATCCATCACCTGAAATACATAACTCCCCAACTACACCAATTGGTTGTAGGCGATTATTCTGATCAACAATATATACTTGGGTGTTACTTATTGGTTGACCAATCAGGACATTATCTGCTTTTTTATCTAGCTCATTAACTTTATGAACCACTGCGAAGACTGTTGATTCTGTTGGCCCATATCCATTTAATAAGCGATCTTTGCCTAAATACTGAAGAGCCTTGCTTACATGCTGCGCAGATCCTCTTTCACCACCAAAGATAATTCTTCTCATATTAGTAAAACAATCTATATTCGTATCAACCAATGTATTAAACATAGCAGCAGTGATAAAGAAAACTGTAATTTTATTTATTCTAATAAATTCACCTAATTTCATTGGATCAAGTATTTCTTCTTTATTTATTCCAACAAGTGTTGAACCATTTAGTAATGCTCCAAAAATATTGAATGTTGACCCATCAAAACAATAATTCGACAGTTGTAAAACTCGATCATCAGGGGTAAACTCGATATAATTGGTGTTTTTTACAACACGACTAATGTTATAATGCATTGTCAAGTTACCTTTTGGTTTACCAGTTGTCCCTGAAGTATACATAACATATGCTAAAGAATCTGATGAAGCTATGTTATTAAAATTAGAAACATCCCCAGTATATAATCCATCATCTTCAAGATTAATCAATTCTCCCTCAAATGAATACAATAGATCACTCAAATGATTTTGAATCATTATTAAATCTGTTTCACTATCTTGAAGAATATATTCAATTCTTGATTTTGGATATTCTGGATCGATAGGCAAATAAGCACCACCAGCTTTTAAAATACCCAAAATTCCTATAAGCATCTCTATTGATGGTTCGACCAACATTCCAACTATCTTATCCGCTGCCACTCCTTTGGTCCGCAATTTAGCTGCTAATTGGTTTGCTTTTTCATTTAATATCTGATATGTCATCTTACCCTCTCTAAAAACTAGTGCGATTTGATCAGGATCTCTTTCTACCTGCTCTTCAAATAATTCTGCTAATGTTTTTGATTTTGGATAGTCTGTGCTAGTATTGTTCCACTCAAATAATATTTGATTTTTCTCTTTTTCTGAAATTATTTCGATGTCAACAATCTTTAATTCTGGATTTTCTGCAATAGTTCTTAAAATCTTCAAAAACCGAGTGGAGATCATTTCTATAGTTTCGTGTTTAAATAGTTTAGTAGCATATTCGAGCACAAAATTAATCTTATTTTCCGCTTCAAACGCATTTAATGTCATATCAAATTTTGTTATCCGATGTTTTAATTGATAAGGTGATAATTTGGCACATTCAATAGATATTTCCCGTGGATGAGTATTCTGTAAAGTAAAGACAACATCAAATAAAGGATTTCTACTTAAATCACGTGTTAAATCCAGCTTTTCCACAAGCATTTCAAATTGATAATCTTGATGTTCGAAAGCACTGAGCGTGTTTTCTTTTACTTCTTCTAAAAAATGTGTAAAAATTTTTTCAAATGTAGGATAGTTTCTAAATGCTAGCGTATTTACAAACATACCAATAATATTACTTAAATCTGCATTCCGTCTTCCTACAATAGGTGAACCTATGATTATGTCTTCTTGATTTGTTTGTTTAGCTAAAAGTACATTAAAGGCTGCAAGAAGTATCATAAACAATGTAGTATTTTTTTGAATAGCAAGGTCTTTTAGTTTTCTTGACATTTCTCTATCCAATGAAAATCTGATGTCATCTCCATCAAAACTCTGAATAACTGGTCTTAAATAATCTATTGGCAGATCAAGAACAGGAATTTCTCCTTCAAATCTGTCTAGCCAATAATTTTGATGTTTTTTCATTTCATTAGATTTTAATAATTTATTTTGCCATACCGCGAAATCTTTGTATTGAAGCTTCATTTGTGCTAATTCTATTCCTTCATAGAGTTGCTTTAACTCACGGTATAGAATCTCCATTGAAAGGCCATCAGAAATAATATGATGAATATCAAACATAAATAAATGCTGGTCATTAAATTTAATAATTTCTACGCGTAATAAGGGTGCTTGACTTAAATCAAATGGACGAATAAATTGTTCAAGAACAGTATTAAAATCATCTGTCTGTACTTCATAAGAAGGTATTGCAAATTCCACATCTTCAGCGATTTTCTGTACAACCTCTCCATCAATCACCGTAAAAGAAGTTCTAAAAGCATCATGCCGTTTAAGTAGAACATTGAAAGCTTGCGTCAACCGTTCGAGATCCAGTTCACCCTCGATTATTCTAATATCAGGAGCATTATAACTCATATTTTGTTCACCGAACTCTTTTAGCAAGAATAATCTTTTTTGCGCAGATGAGACAGGATAATATTCTCTTATCGGTATCTTTTCAATTGTTAATTGTTTTTTCTTTTCCAAACCTTCAATAACTTTAGCCTGTTCTTTTATAGTGGGATTAGTAAATATTTTTCTCAATGGTAACTTAATACCAAACAACTTGTTGACTTTAGATACTAATAAAGTTGCATTTAACGAATGTCCACCCAATTCAAAGAAATTGTCCATAGTACCAATTCTCTCAGCATCCAATATTTTGCACCAAATCTCAACTAGTTTTTCTTCTACCTCATTTTCAGGAGCGACAATATCTATATCTTTTATTACACCAACAGGTTCAGGAAATGATTTGCGATCTATCTTTCCATTAATAGTCAGTGGAATCTCTGCTACTTGTACAAAATATGCTGGAATCATGTATTCTGGTAACTCACTAGCAAGATACTCTTTAATCTCTGCTACTGAAATCTCACAAGCAGAAACTATATATGCGCAAAGATATTTATTTCCTTCAGTAGTTTCTCTATCTATCACAATTGCCTTGGTAACACTTTCATGCTTTAATAACTTCGCTTCAATTTCACCTAATTCAATTCTAAATCCCCGAATTTTAACTTGATAATCTATTCTACCGACAAATTCAATAATTCCGTCTGGTAGCATTCTTCCTAAATCACCGGTTCTATACATTTTTCTATCAGATAGCAATAGATGTTGGACAAATCGCTCTTCAGTCAATTCAAAATTATCAAAATACCCACGCGCTAACCGTTCTCCTGCAATATAAATTTCACCTACTGCTCCACTTGGCAATACCTCTTGATTTCTTCCTAAAATATAAACTTCTGAATTCGCTAGGGGTGTACCGATTGGAACTACTGGTGCTTCGTGTAATCTTTCTAGTTTAACTAAATATGCAGTAGTATCGACACAGCATTCGGCTGGCCCATAAATATTAGTTATATTTGGACGATAATCTATAAACTTATCAATAAAATCTACTACTGTCCGAGCGTACATAGCCTCTCCACCTATGATAAAATGCTTTACTGGAAGCGCATTCACAGGTTTATCAATAGATTTTGAAATCAAATCCAAATGAGCTGGAGTTCCATCTGAAATATCAATACTATTTGTTCGATAATATTCAACTAATCTCTCACCATCTTTTCTAACATCTTCAGGTACAATAAATAATTTATGACCTAAAAGTAAAGATGCGAAAATTTGCTGAACTGATGCATCAAATACATATGATGCAAGAAGTACTATCTTTAGCGGTGACGAATAGTATTCATAAATATTCTTATCTAATGCAGTAACTAGATTACAAACGCTTTTATGTTCAATCATAACTCCTTTTGGATTACCAGTTGAACCTGATGTATATAAGACATATGCAAGATCATCTGATGTAATATTAGATTCAAGATTAGTACTAATCCCACTATATAATTCATCATCATTAAGATTTATAAACTCACCATTAAATTTGAAAATATCCATAAACTCTGATTGAGTTAAAAGAATGGTCGTTTTGCTATTTTCCAAGATAAATTTGCTCCTGGAAACTGGGTACTCTGGATCAATTGACAAGTAAGCTCCTCCAGCCTTTAAAATTCCCAGTATACCAACGATCATCTCTACTGAACGTCCTACCATGATTCCAACAATCTGATCTGCCTTTACACCTTTTTCACGTAATAATTTGCCTAATTGATTAGCCATTTGATTTAATTTATTATAAGTCAAATGAGCTTCACTACTATCTTCTGAAACATAACTTACTGCAATTTGATCTGGAAATCTTTGAACACTTTCCTCAAATAACTGATTAATGGTCTTATTATTTGGATACTCAATCTTTGTATCATTAAAACCAAATAAAATTTGTTGTTTCTCATCTTTTGATAGAATTTGAATATCTGAATTTTTTTGCTCTGGATCATTAGTTATATTTTCGATAAGTGTAGTAAAATATCTAGCGATTTTTTTAATTGTTTTTTTATCAAATATATCAGTACAGTATTCGCAATCAAACTGAATATAATCGTCTATTTCAAAAGCATTTAATGTGATATCATATACAGATGCTTTTTTGGAATATTCATAAGGCGTGAACCTCAAATTATCTAAAAGTATCTCTCTTTGTCCAGTATTTTGCAAAACAAATACCACATCAACCAGAGGATTTCGATCAAAACTACGCTGGAGTCCTAATTTATTGACAAGCATATCAAATTGATAATCTTGATTTTCATAAGCTTTTAATAGATTTTCTTTCATTTCTATTAAGAACTCAGTAAATTTTTTCTCACCTTTAGGAGTATTTCGTACAGCTAAAATATTTACAAACATTCCAATTAGATTTTGCAAACTTGGATGCTGTCTTCCTGAAACCGCAACACCTGATATGAAATCTTCTTGTCCTGAATATTTAGCCATTAGTACACAAAAAAACGAGTTTAAAATCATATATAAAGTTGCATTTTGTTGTACAGCTAATTCATTCAATTTACATGTCAATTCTTCATTGATTCTAAATTTGTACCGATCTCCATTAAAACTCATTATTTCTGGTCTCCGGCGATCAGTAGGCAAATTAAGTATCGGAATTTCATCTGCAAATGTATCTAACCAATACTTTTCTTGACTACGATAGAATTCTGTCTCAAAAAATTTACTCTGCCAAGCAGTAAAATCTTTATATTGAATCTGTAACTCAGGTAATTCATTACCTCGATAGAGTTGATTGACTTCATCAGCAAATTGCCCAATTGACCAACCATCTGTAATAATATGGTGCATATCAAACATAAATATATGCTTTTGATCGCCAATCTTAAGAAAATTAACTCTAAATAAGGGGGTTTGGCTTAGTTCAAACGATTGCACAAAAGAATCAATTTGTTCATCTACTTCATTCTCAGAAACTTCGATAATTGGAAATACAAACTCAACTTCTGAATGAATCTGTTGAATCAATTCATCATTTATCATTTTAAAAGAAGTACGAAATGATTCATGACGCTGAATAACCTTCTTCAACACGTTAGCAAAACGTAATGAATCTAACGTACCTTCAATCAACATAAAGTATGGTTGATTATATGCTATATGCTCATTCTCTAAGGCAGCAGCATATATTCTGGTTTGTGCAGATGAAGCGGGATATAATCCATTTGCATTTTCAATATTTTCTATCAATGAATATTTACTTTTTTCTGCACCATCAATATAGTTTGCAATTTGTTGAATCGTAGTATTTTGAAATATTTCACTTATCGGCATTTCCACGCCGAACTCCATATGAATCTGAGCAAGAAGTGTTCCTAACTTCAAAGAATTGAATCCTACATTCAGCAAATTATCAGTGATACTCAGCTGATTAATTTCCAAAATATTTGCACAGATTTTTACTAATTTTGTTTCGCCCTCATTAGTTGGTAACTCAATCACTCGTTGTGATTCAAGTAAATCAAAATGATTGTCAAGTTCTTCAATTACTGAATCAAATTCGCCATTAAGATAATGTGTTGCTAATTTATAACGTTGCGTTTTTCCACTAGTTGTTTTTGGGATATTCTTCACTGGAATGAATTTATATATTTCGATACCCATTTTGTTACTAATGTGTGTTTTAAGTTGAATAGCCAGTTTAGCAAAGTTTTCTGCTTTTTTACGTGATATAATAAAACAAATAATTTTTTCAAAATTGTTTTCTCCAGGTACGCCACATACTGCAATTTTATTTAACTCAATCCCGGGAATTTCTTGCGCAACACGTTCTATGTCATGTGGATAAAAGTTTTGTCCATTAACGAAAATTATATCTTTTGCTCTTCCTGTTAAAGTTAACTCTCCATTTCTCATAAACCCCAAATCACCTGTATTTAACCAACCATCTTTAATGGCCTCTTTGGTAAGAATTTCATCATTATAGTAACCTTTAGTGACATTATCACCACTAATCTCTACATAGCCCATTTTATTATCTTTAAGAATTTTTCCATTTTTATTTGTTATTCTAACATTACAACCCATCATTGGTTTTCCGATATTCGCAAAAATTACACTATTATCATCATTCTCATTGTTTTCTTGTACTTTTTCATCAATTAATAAATTTCTACGATCTAAAGATATTCCCTCAAGGCTCCCGCTTGATGCAATCGTGACACCTAGAGTTGCCTCTGCTATACCATAAGCAGGACGCATAACATCATCTTTCCATCCAAATTCATTCAAAGTTCTTGAAAATTCTTTACACAGTTTTATTGAAACAGGTTCAGCACCAATTAGAAGCATACGCACACTTGACAAATCCCATTTTTTTGCAACCTCAGACCGATGAGATTTTAGGTAATAATTTAATGCAAAATTTGGAGTTACTAACAATGTTGCTTTATGTTCACTTACTTTTTCTAACCAAATTCTTGGATTTGTAATGAAAAGATTCGTGGGAATTAAATGTTGAGTTGCAGTAGCAAATATAGGAGTAATGTGCCAACCTATAATTCCTAAATCATGAGTTAGAGGCATCCAACTTAAATAAACATCATCATGATTACAAGCAACTACACCATTAATCATTGCATTCACTGTTGTTAATATACTTTTATGTGTTAAAATAACTCCTTTAGGATCTCCAGTAGAACCAGATGAAAATTGAATAAAGGCTATATCGTCAATTTTTGCAGGATAAATAGTTCCTTTCCTACTTTCATCTCTGATCTCATCTATCAAAATTACGTTTTCCTTGATTTGCTCATCAATGATATAAAAATTTGCTAAGATATTTTCTGTAGTAATTACATAAGGATTATTTAATTTATCATATATTTTAGTCAATTTGAGTTTAGATTCTTCGTTTCTTCCCACCGATATTGGTACTGGAATAATTTTGCCCATAATACATGCCCAAAATGTACATACAAAATCTTGAATGTCTTCTAGCTGAAAAATTAGTTCATCACCAGATTTAAAGCCTCTTTTCTGCAAATGGAAAAGTAGGCATAGAGCTTTATTATATAGCTTTTCATAAGTAATAAAATTTTCTTTTTGCTTCCCATATATAAAGTTTATACCGTTTTTATATATAAACTTATTATTAGAAAAAATATCAAGTAAACTATCATACTCAGATAAGTCAAATTTCATGATTATTCCTCCTCACTCCAATGTCAAGTTATTTAGTAAGTCTAACTCATTTTGAAAATTTGTATTTACAAATTTTATAAACATCCCGAGTGGCATAAACTCTTTACAGACTTTTTTTAAAACATTACTTGAAATCTGTCCTTCTGTTATTAGTTGATAACCAGCCGTTTCACAAGCATCATAAACTACATCTACCTTAAAACCTCTTTCTTTTAATTCTGGAAGTATTCTCGCATAAGGCCGCAATAAAGCTCCTGCAAATTCATGACCTGCAATTTTACTTATAGATTTCATATGTAAGACGAGAGGTTCAAAGGTTTTCACTCCCGGGAATCCGCTTGCAGATACTAGAACCATTTTTCCTTGTTTAGCACCTTCTCGTCGGGGATGTCCATATTGGCCCTCACGTTCAATAAAAAACGGTTCTACCAATGGAATACTTCGATCAAAAACTTTTTTCATTAAACTATTCATTCCATTTAGATAAACTGGAGTTGCATAAACTTGAATATCCGCAGATTTTATCTTTGGGTAAATTATCTCCATATCATCTTTTTGCACACACTGTCCTGGTGTTTTTAACCAACAATTAAAGCATCCCAAACATGGTTTAATATTTAATTTTTGAATATAAAACTGTTCAACCTCAGCTCCTGCTTCCCTCATTCCATCTAAAAATTTTTTCAATATTAAATCTGTACCACTTTTATTTAAACTTGGACTACTATTAAAAGCTATGACTTTCATTTTTTTCCTCCATTTTTATTATAACCTTATTTTAAATAAGTAAGTTTTTTTACTATACTTTTACTTATAAGTATTTTACTATATTTACGCATATATGTCAAGTAACCTTTTAGTTATAGTAACGTAAATTTTTTTTAAAATTCTAATAATGATTTTTAAAAATTGCTACTAAAAAAGAGAAATCTTTTCTTCTTACATATGCAAAAATATAGCTGAAGGCAATAAAAAAAGTTAAAGGAATGTAATTTAACATTCCTTTAACTTTACTAAGCTAAAGTCGAAATAATAACGTAGTTAATATTTCTTAAGTTTAATCATATATTACTCTAGCTGATGGATATAGAGATATCCAACGGTCTTCAGCCTCATATATATCCATCATAGAATAAATATTTATAATACCTAATTCACTACTCAAATCAGATACTCGCTTCAGACGTTCTAACCTCTCATCTCTAGATGGAGAAGCATTAACTATATCATAAGTCTTAAATTTAATTTTAGATATAATATCTTGTGGATAAATACATTCATAATCATAATCAGATGAAATTCTTTGACCATTTGGGAAATAATAATATGGATGTGCTTCTAACTCATATATGTATTTGTGATTTTCTCGAATAAAGTCAAGTGTTTGCTGAAAATCTTCTTCAGTTTCTCCTGGAAAACCAATCACCCAATAAGTTGTAGTACGGATTCCAGCCGATGAGAGTGACTTTAAGCATTCACTCATATTCTCTGGAGTTATCCCTTTATTCATCATCTTTAGCACTTTAGGTGAAGCGCTTTCCATCCCTAACCGTACACGGTATAGTCCAGCTTCTGACCAATATTTAGTATTATCTCTTATCATAACCTCTGGTTCTGCTCGTAAATAACCATCAAACAAAATTTCAGCGTTTTGCTTAAACAATTCTCGGGTCAAATCCTCAATATAGAAATTCATAATCGCATCACCCATAAAAAAGGTTTGCTTATCATATCTATTTTTCAATGAAATCATCTGTTTAGCTAAAAAAGCTGCCTCTTTTTTCCTAAAAGGACCCCACTGCATTTTCTCTGAACAGAATTTACATGTATAAGGGCAAGATCGTGCTCCCTCAATGGTTAAATGATAATATCTATCTATATCAAAATCAGAAAAATCTGGAAGCTTACTTTCGTTCATCTCAAACGTTTCATTATCTATATCTTTTAAAGAGATCACCTTTTGATCCGCAAATTCATTTTCCAATGTTTTTAATAATAAAAGTTCTCCTTCCCCTACTACTATTTTATCAACATAATCATACTCGCTAACCAAGGTCTCCATATTTTCCGTACCCATTGATAAATCATCAGTAAATACGCCTCCACCTATCATAGTGATAGTTTCAGGATAATATTTTTTAGTAATTTTGTGTATAAATAGTGAAGAAGCTAAAGATGTAGTATATGTACTAGTACCAATATATGAATATTCTCCAATCTGACATTTTTCCAAAAGAATCTTCTCTAAAGTTTCAAAATAGTTTTCTACTAGTTCAACTAATTTTTCCATAATCCCTGTTGCATTTTCCATCGAATATCTTTTAAATAATACGTGCAAGATTTCCAAGCACTCTTCTTTACTCGAATCATTAACATATGCTAATAGATGGGGATTAATAATATTCCAATAAAGAGAATATCCATTCAAATGCCTTTCACTAGCTTGATCAATCAAATGAAAATATTCATGATGCATATTCCACAGTTTATGATTTACATTTAGATTAACACACTTGACATTATGACCCTTACTCTGCAAAAAACCTTTTAATACAGCTACTCCCAATGGTGGCGCAAATGGGGTAGAAAAGGGCGGTACTATTAATAAAACTTTACTCATACAAATCACCTCTTAGTTTTATATTTATTCATCTAACTCATCCACACAATTAATCATGTAATATTTATATTAACAATGTTCATCGAATAAAATTTTTATTACATTTTATATTATTTTACTTAAATACACAATTTCCTATATGATGAAAAAAATGAGTATAGACATATTTATAGTAGCACAATTTTGCTTTTTATGCAATATTTATTTGAAGACACGAAAAAGCCAGATCATAACGATCTGGCTTTAAAACACTATTTTAAATTATCAGGGTTTAAGCATTCTAATTCCTTAATAACAAACAAGCCATCTTTACGGACTAAGCGTCCATCAAAATAAATTTCTCCACCACCGTATTCAGGACGTTGAATACAAACTAAATCCCAATGAATCGCTGAACGATTTCCATTATCACACTCGTCATAAGTGCATCCTGGAGTAAAATGAAAACTTCCAGCAATTTTCTCATCAAAGAGAGTATCTTTCATTGGCTCTAGGATATATGGATGTACCCCTAATGCAAACTCACCAACATATCTTGCACCTTCATCTGTATCAAAAACTTTATTAATCCGCTCAGTATCATTTGCTTCAGCTTTAATAATCTTTCCATCTTTAAACTCTAATCGGATATTTTCATAAGTAAATCCTTGATATACTGCAGGTGTGTTATATGTAAGAACTCCGTTTACAGAATTCTTCACTGGTGCTGTAAAAATCTCACCATCTGGGATATTTTTGTTTCCTGAACATTTTACAGCTTCAATTCCTTCGATACTAAACTCTAAATCAGTACCAGGGCCAGTAATTCTCACATGCTTCGTCTGATTCATCAGTTCAATCATCGGATCCATAGCCTTTGACATTCTATCATAATCCATATTACAAACATCAAAGTAAAATTCCTCAAAAGCTTCTGTACTCATTTTCGCGGCTTGAGCCATAGCATGGTTAGGGTATCTTAAAACACACCACTTAGTCTTAGAAACCCTAATCTCAGAATGAACTGTTTTATTGAAATGTTCCATATAGATACTCATCTTTTCGCTAGGAATATCTGCCCACTGATTTGCATTTTCGCCAGCTCTGATTCCGATATAAGCATCCATATCTTTCATCCGTTCTGCTTCATAACGAGCCATCATCTTCATCTGTTCCTCAGTAGTCTCTTTCAAAATTTCTCTTAATAAAACTTTATCTTTAATTGTTAAAAATGGAACACCACCTGCAGCATAAGCTGCTCTAACCAATTCTTTAGCTAATGGAATTTCCAAACCAACAATTTCAATTAAAACTTTTTCACCTGGCTGCAAGTCAACAGAATACTTAATCAAATTCTCAGCCAATTTTGTAAATCTTGGATCACGCATAACCGAGCACCCCTTTTTTATTTTCTCAAAACTTTCTGCAAATACCACACAACGATTATAACATATATAAGCAAAAATAGCCAACCAAGGTTGACTATTTTACAAAATGATTAGCCCACAAAAAGTATTTATTCAGCTTTAGCTAAACGAGTTCACTCAAAACTTTTCAGATAACTACTTAACTGAACCTCTTCTTTATCAGGTAAAAACGCTTCTGTAGTATAACGTGAGCGAGGATTCCAAAGCAACCATTCTTCAATCCCTAAATCATATAAAGCTTTTATCTGTTCTCTAACTTCATTTACACCGTAATAATGCTTTAAAGAAAAATCCTGCAACCATGGTCTAAGTTTGGCATATTCACCATTAGAAAGACGGTCAACAGCATCTTTCATACTATAATAAATTGTTTCATAGGGCGCCGCTTCTGGTACTGGAAGTTTAAAAACACCATTAGCATAATGAGATGGATAAACCATAGGCGAAATTACATCAACTGCTTGACTGATTGTTTCCAATCTCTGACCAATTCCAAGATCATTATTAGTAGAAGTAACAGCACCAAAAATATCAGCAGAGATAGGGACATTATAATCAGCTAACTCTTTTTTGGCATATTTCAAAAAAGAGTTAATTGTCTCTTCTTTACTCATGCCTTCTACCATAACAGCTTGAGTATTGCCATTGCCTAGGGCAGGAAAACGTACATAATCAAACTGAATCTCATCAAAACCCAGATCTAAGGCTTCTTTTGCCAAAGCCACTGCATACTCCCAATTTTCTTCAAGATAAGGATTAATCCAATCTTTATCCTTCCAAATTGTATCCTCTTTCTTTAGCTCCAACGCGAGATCAGTTTTTGCTTTAGCTAATATTGGATCTTTGAAAGCTACTACTCTACCTATAAGATATATATTTTCTTCTTTTAAACGCTGTATTAGCGCTTTTATATCTCGAATTTTACGTCGATTTGCCTTTATTTCTTGAGCTAAAGAAACATTACTTTTATAACTGATCGATCCTGTATCATCCTTAATGTCAATAACAAAACTATTAATCTCAGTATTCTTAGTTAAATCTATATATTCCTCCATCCTACCATTCAACCCAGCAACCCAACCAGTAATAAATATTCCTCGCACTTTAAATTCATCTTCTATCTTTATAACTGGAGGTTCTGGCAGGAACAAAAGTTTCTTTTCAACCTCTAAAAAACTGTAATCATCTTTATTTTGGGGTTTTACAAACTGAGAAAATGTTGAGGCATAAAGTTCTATCTTTCCAATATATTTAAAATCCGTAGTCTGTTGTTCATATTTTGCTAAAACGTGTTCATAGGCTGAAATTAAACCAACAATACATAATAAAATGAAAAGGAGGAAAGGGAGCTTTTTCCTCAAAATTATCACTCCTCGCGAATTAATATATACTTTAATTAATTCGCAATATAACACTCTTATCCTTTAGGTAAATATATCAATTGATTCATAATAACTATAAATATTTTTTAATACACAAAAAAAGCAGGACAATTGTCCTACCCTTTTTAACAAATTTTTATCTTTTAAGATAAGACCCCCCACTTCTATAAGTGGTGCGAATTATTTTTAATCTTCAGTGGGGTAGAATCCCCCACTGAAGCCCCAATGTTCAGCTTTAGCTAGACGAGTTCACTCACCTGGTGCAAAATATAATTGACAATGGCACACACCATCTTTTTCAATCTCTTCCTTATGCCATTTACATGGACAGATTTTTGGACGATCTTCTTCCACATTACCAGTCAACATGCGGCATGGGCAATAACGTTTACCATGAATAGCTTTATTCCGAGCCATACCTTCTAAAACTACATCTAATATCTCTTCATTTTCATTCAATTTATAGCCTGCACGAGTAGCATACTTTTCTACAAATTCCCTAGTCTCTGGAATCAAATGCTTATAATCTTCAGTCATATATCCATGACCTCCTTCTCAAAACATATAAAAACATAGACATATAGTCTAATTAGAACCAATAAATTTTACTAAACCTCCAAAGTAATTTTAGTCTTTTAATCCCATATCTTTTTAAAGATTTGCCATCCAAAGTAGTTATATTAACGCAGTTTCTTTGAGGATACATAGCAGTAATATAACCTATATAGGCATCTCCATTTCTCTTAGTGTATTTAACTAAATCCCTATGCTTAAATCCTTCTAATTTATCAATTTTAGATTTTGCTTTTTTTCTTTGGGGTTTTATTTTCCAATCTTTTATATTACATTGTTCTTTTTCTATGTTTAATTCTGTAATAACTAAAGCATCATTAGCATGCGATTTCTTAATATCTAATTCAATTCTTTTATTTGCAGTATCTCCTCCATTAGTAAGTTTAAGAGGAGCAATTTTTTTTAAGCCTTCTCTTAGATAATTTTTACCTTGCATAACATGTTGAGCTATATGAAAAGATAATTGTTTTCCATTAATTTTAATTTGAAAATTTTCTTTATATTTAAGTTCATCTCCTGTAACTTTTTCATGACAGTCTTCACATAAAGAGATTAGGTTATAAATGCTATTATCACCTTTCAATCTTTTTGGAATTATATGATGTACTTCAATTTTACAATTGGTTTTATAACACATTTGACAGGTGTTGTTATCTCTTAAGATCGCAGCTTTTCTTAAGTTTTCATCAAGTCTATTAGATTTTTGATATTGCCATTTATATAGTTTTTTCCCTTCCTGTAATGCTCTTATATCTATTGCTACATCCTCTAAATGTATTTCATTGATATTTATATATTTTTTTAATCTATTTAAAACTCTTAAAATACTGTCTTTCTTTTGCTTTATGGAAGGTGCAATTCTATTCTTTCTTCGACTACTAGCTCTATTATCAAATCTTTTAGGTCGATATCCTTTATGATACCTACGATAGCTCCTATATCCTGCTCTAACTATCATGAGATGTGATACATCTTGTCTAAGTTCTATAGTACCTTTAAACACTGACTTATTTTTGGTTTTGCACTTTTGAACAATACCGATACCTACATGTTTACTACCATCATCGATACCTACAACAAACTGAGATTCATCATCTTCTTCGTCTTTAACTTCTTTTGTAAGTTGTATCACCATAGGATATTTATCTACTAAAACAGCTCTTTTCTTTCTAATTAGGTACCAACCTTTATTGACCTTAGTAGGATTAAGTTTTTTACCCTTACTATCAAAAACAAAGCAGTATTCTGTCATTTCTGACAAACCTCCTAAGTATGGGTACTTCCCTTCTTGCCAAAGTCAATATGAAGGATATGTATTTTCGGTGTTTGACTTCAGGACACTAGAAGTCGGTCTTCCTCAATACTCATAGAGCCACAAGCTGATGGATAC
>DAOVRZ010000058.1:0-33911 GCA_030627905.1 Halanaerobiales bacterium | reverse complement strand
TCATAAACTCTTCGAAAAATATTATTTTCTTTTCATAATAATCCCTCCAAATGTCTATAAATCAACATAATATCTAATTATATTATATCATATTTTTGCATTTTTGGAAACTATTATATCAAAATATATCGAAAAATATTTACTCGTTAGAGCTGTATTATGATGCACCTGAATTAAAGAATATTATTGAAGGATGCTATTAGACTATTAAACAGAAATGAGGTTGTTTTATGAGAATACGTTCAAAAATTATTTTTAATATGGAACATACAGAAGCTAAAGTTATTTTAGAGCCATTAGGGTTGAAAATTCGAGAAGACATACTACAAGCTGTAGAAATATTTACTGATACAGAAAAATATCACATTTTAATGGGAAAAATTTTTAAAAAATAAAATTGATTTTACAGAATTTAAACAAGAAATTTATACAAAAAAGAATTAGATTTTGCAGAACTTCTTCAGCTGATACCAAGCACATATTGTGGGTATCCACAACCTGAAGATAATTATGAAGAAGTGTCATACGAAATTAAAACTGGATGTTCAGAATGTTTGAATGGAATGATGCAAATCAATCCCTTTTGGATGAAAAAACAAAAAATGGGCAGAAACGATATTTCGTCTTTATATTGGATATATGAATTTATTGTAACATCGAAATTAAAAAGTCTTATAGACAATGAAAAATTAGAAGGATATGAATTTTGGCCAATAATAGATTATCGAAAAAAAGAGAACGTGAGGACGTATATCAATTATTTATTACAGGGTTAATGCCCTCAATGAGTTCTAAAACAAAAATAAGCAGAGTAGAATCCACAAAAATATGTAAATGTGATAAAAAAGGACATTCGCTTGAAGGAATCCCTGTATATAACAGAGTAACTATCCATGATATAAAAGATTTCAATAAATCATAGGAATGGCTTGGAGGAGGAGAAAGAACACGGCAAATAGTAATCGTTTCTAAAAGAGTTTATGATTTTTTTCAAACAAACAAAATTAGAGGCGTTAAATTTGAGCCAGTCAAAATTATTGATGAAGTATAATTTTTCTTAGATTTATATCAAGAAATTGTGGGTGTTGTAGAGAAGATGTTGTAAGAAGAACTAGAAGAATTAAAATAAAATAAACTATGTTTGTAAAGTTAATCTCCTAAAATAATCTTAGGAGATTTTTTATTTTTAAAAGTAATTTATATTTTGTATCAAAAGTAAAAAAATCGCTATGTAATTTAACATATTAACGCTTTAATTTTATAGCAATGGAAAATAAACTAAATTAAATAAAAATATATCAAGATAACTATTGACAAACTGATTTAAAATAAGTTATAATGAGTTCGAGAGAGGGAATATACATTGATTGGAGCCGACTTTAATAAGGAGGCTGTTAAATGAATAACTATTATGAAAATGATTATTCTAACGTTGAAATGCAAATTATGGAGCATCAAGAACTAATTATTACACGGCATTTTGGTACGAGAATGGTTGAAAGAGGGATAACGTATAAAGAATTAAAAAAATCTTTAAATAATCCAAAAATTATTCGACATGAAGGTTCTTATGATCATTATGGCAATTTAAGAATTAAATATACTTTACAAAGCAGAAATCAAGATGGTGAAGAAATTGGGGTTGTCTGTGCAGTAAATAGTGAGAAGATAGTTATATTGATTACGGTGATGTTTTTCTGGGAAGAGATTGGCTGGGAACAACAGACTGATGGATTGTACGTAAAGAACAAATAGTTGGATTGGAAAGGGGGTTTTATTTGTGCCTGTGGAGAGATGTCCAATCTGTGGCGGTGAGACTGAACGGTTGTTAAAAAAGTTCCGCCATACTTACTATGGAGTTCCCATTATTGTATCTGAGATTCCCCATTTGGTTTGTGCAGAATGTGGTGAAGAGTTGATCGATAGTCGATATGGAAGAATAATCGAAGAGACTATCGATCAATACCGTAAGTTTAGAAATTTTGAGCCTCATGATCTTCTTACCTGTGAGGAGGTATCTGCTTTCTTGGCAGTTAGCTATCAGGTTGTGATAGCTATGCTAAACGATGGTAAACTACCTGGAACAAAGATTGGTCGTGAATGGCGGGTTCCTTATGGAGTACTTATCGAGTATATTCAAAGTATAAGTGCCCATAATCTATCACAGCCAGAGAGAAATATATATCGGTTTTGTAACACGAATACACAGGAGGAATCTATACCAGAATAAGTTGATGATGAGGAGCTGATTTTTCTTGGATAAACGATCTCTCGCTGAGATATTGTTAGATCTAAATTTAATTACTTCAAAAGAGTTATTGGAGATAGAATCACAGAAAAAAAACAATCCCGGAAAATCGCTAGAAGTATTGCTTTTAGAACTAAAAATTCTAACTGAATTAGAGCTGGTCAAAGCTAAAGCTATTCTTCATCAAATTCCTTGGGTTGATCTTCAGGAAGTGAAGATCAACCCGCAGGTAATTTCATTGATACCCGAAAAAATAGCATGTCGCCATATATGTCTTCCCCTAGAAGTTCAGGAGGGTGAGTTATATATTGCTATAGCTAATCCATATAATATTTTTGCTTTTGATGAAGTTCAGATGCTTACTGGTAAAATGGTAATTCCAAGATTAGCAATGCCTTCTCAAATTCTTGAATTTATAGAGCATTATTATCATATGGATCATCACGTTACTCATCAGGTTATACAACAATTAGAAGAAGAAGTAAAACAATCTGTGGAAGAAGAGGAATCGGAGTTGATGCAAATTGATCAAGCACCGATTATTCGCTTGGCGAATCATATAATTCATCAAGGGATTCAGAATCGTGCTAGTGATATACATATTGAACCATCACGTGAGGAGACCCAAGTTCGTTATCGAATAGATGGAGTATTGTCTGTTTTTCAGAAATTGTCTCGAAAACTTCATCCTCCCCTTCTCTCCAGATTTAAAATCATGGCAAATCTTGATATATCACAGCGTTTTTTGCCTCAAGATGGTAGCATTTCATATATGTTTGGACAAACATTAATAGACTTGCGAATATCAATAATTCAAACGATTTATGGTGAAAAGATAGTATTAAGAATTTTAAATCAGAATACTCAGATTATCTCTTTAGAAGAACTAGGATTTTGGGGAGATGATTTAGAAATATACAAAAATTTACTCAATCACAATCATGGAATAATTTTGATTACTGGGCCAACGGGTAGTGGAAAATCTACTACACTATCTTCAAGTATAAAAACAATAATATCTCATGGTATTAATATTTCTACAGTTGAAGATCCTGTTGAATATAGAATTAATCAAGTTAATCAGATTCAGGTGAATGAAAAGACTGGTTTAACTTTTTCAAAGGCGTTACGGTCATTATTAAGACAGGATCCTGATGTATTAATGATAGGTGAGATTAGAGATGAAGAAACAGCAAATATTGCGATTAGGGCAGCATTAACAGGTCATTTGGTATTGAGTTCTTTACATACAAATGATGCTATCAGTACAATAACTCGATTAAGTAATATGAATATTCCAGAATATCTTATCAGTTCATCTTTAATTGGAGTTGTAGCTCAGCGTTTGGTACGAAGAATCTGTCCCGAATGTATTGAAGAAACTAGTATAACTAAAAATGAAAGAATTTTTTTGCAATTCAAAAAAATAAAAGAACCTGAGAAATTATTTATAGGAAAAGGTTGTTCTAAGTGTAATCAATCAGGATATTATGGCCGAATTGGAATTTTTGAAATATTACGAATAGATGATGATTTACGAACAAAAATTGCGAAGAATCCATATATAGATATTTTATATCAACACCAATATTTAAAAAGTAAAACTCTTATAGATGATGCAATGCATAAAGTCAAACAGGGATTGATCACAATGAATGAGATTATACGTGTGATTGCTTGATAAATAATATCTTTAGAGGAGGCGATTTTGCCGATAGTTATGAAAAGATATAAATATATTGCTAGAAATCAAGAAGGAGAATTGGTTAAGGGGGTGGTTTATGGAATTAATGAATCAGAATGCATAGCTCAATTGAGATCAAGTAATTGTTACCCAATGAAGTTACGATTGATTCGTTGGGGAAAAGGGGGGGTGTTTTCATATTGTAAAAAGGTACAATCGGCAGAAATTGGAGTTTTTTGTAAGCAACTTTCGGTTCTACTTCAGGCAGGAATAGCTCTTCCACAGGCCTTAAAATTTACAAACTGCCAAAAGATATCTCCAGTTCTACAGAGAATTATTTCCGAATTATTACAATCTTTGGAACAAGGAGAAACCCTTTATCAGGGATTTAGTAAAAATAAAGAACAATTACCTCAATTCTTTTGCCCCCTGGTCAGAGCGGGAGAGGAAACCAATAGTTTATACTTAGTATTAGATCGATTATCAAAGTATTATGAAGAACAGGATCGTTTCTTAAAACAGGTTCATCAAATGATGGTTTACCCCTTGATTTTGATAATATGTACACTTGCAGTAGTATTTTTTCTCTTCATAAAAATTATTCCTGGATTTCAAGAGATTTACGAAGGTTTTGAAGTAAATCTTCCAATGATCACTTATTGTCTTTTGTCAATAAGCAACCATATCATTACAAATATTAGAATTTATTTGATCGGTTTTCCAATGTGTGTGTTTTCTCTCCTTTACATTTTTAAGACTCCTATGTTTAGAAGATACTTAATTTATTCACAATATTTTCTGCCCATATGGGGCACATTTCAGAAAAAAGTTTTGACTTCCAGATTAGCTCGTACTTGGGGTTTATTTTTAGAAAATGGACTTGAACTTCTTCCAGCTATTGAATTAACAAAAGGAACATCAGGTTTAGTAGTAGATGAATTTTTGTGGAAAATCTCATTAAATTTAAAAAAGGGTATGACTTTGACTCATTCAATTAAAGCAAGTAACTTTTTTCCGGAATTGTTTATTGAGATGATAAGAATAGGTGAAGAATCAGGATATTTAGTTGTGATGTTAAATAAGGTAGCGGAAATATATGAAAAGAATTGTCAAACTCAAATAGAAAAGTTTTTAACAATATTAGAACCTGCTTTATTAGCAGGGATTGCGTTGATAGTTGGAATTATTGTTTTAGCAATTATGGTTCCTATGTTTAATTTGATTGAAATTATCTAAAGTTGAATTATAGAAAGGAGAATGAAAGGAAAATGGGTAAATATATAGGTAGGCAAGAGGGGTTTACTATTCTAGAATTGCTAGTGGTAATTGTGATAATTGGAATTTTGGCAACTATCGCTTTACCTAAATTTGGCAGTGTTAGAAATGATGCTAATATAGCGGTTTCCAAAAGTAACTTGAAATCTCTTCAGACTGCAATAGAGCGATATCTTCTCGATAATGGTTCCTATCCATCTGATCTATCAACAATAGTTTCTGCAGGGTTTATAAAAAAGAAAACATGTTTGATTCCTGCTACTACGGATGCATATCAATATGGGGAGAATGGAACTGATTTTCTGCTCTATGATTCTAAATATGATATTTTTGCTAGTAACGAGGAACTTGAAGAAGATTTCACTAACTATACTGGAGGAATTACCCCTTCTGCTCAAAGTTTATAATATAATTAGCAGAGGATGTGTGAAAAATGATAGGAAGTTTTGTTATTATAATGGGAGTTCTTATTGGTAGTTTTTTGAATGTTTGTATTTATCGTTTGCCTCGTAATGAATCCATAATATTTCCACCTTCTCATTGTCCCCATTGTCAAAAACGATTAAAACCTATTGATCTTATTCCGATATTAAGTTATATCTTTTATCGTGGACGATGCTGTTATTGTCATAATTCCATTTCTATTCAATATCCCTTGTTTGAAGGTTTAACAGGTTTAATTTATTTTTTAACCTATTTAAAGTTTGGTTTAACCACAGAAGGCTACTTCATGTTATTATTTAATTCTGCCTTGCTAGTAGTAACAGGAATTGATGCTCGTCATCGTATTATTCCAGATTCAATCAATCTTCCCGGAATAGTGATTGGTCTAATAGCTGCTATCTTTACAATTCATATTTCTTTCTTAAATTCTATTTTAGGTATTTTGGTTGGTGGAGGTATTTTCTTTTTGATTGCATTGATTACTCGCGGAGGAATTGGAGGTGGGGATATCAAACTTATGGGGTTTATTGGAGCGTTTTTAGGAGTAAAAGCGACTCTATTAGGGATATTTTTTGGATCTTTGATTGGTTCGATATATGGAGTATATCTTATTTTTATTAGAAAAGCTGGTTTGAAGACAACTGTGCCATATGGGCCTTTTTTGGCCACTGGTGCATTTATTGCTGCTCTATATGGAGATGATTTGGTTCGTTTATATTTAAACTGGGTGTTGGGATGATTAGTTTAAAAAGTTCAGGATTTACGTTGATTGAACTACTCCTCGTCATAAGTCTATTAACCCTTCTTTTTTTAGCTATGCCTGGATTTGACAATATAAGTTTATTTAAGATTGTTAATCAGGAAGAAGTACAGTATATGGTAGATTTGCTAAGATGGAGTCAACGTCGTGCTATTCTTCAAGGTAAGCGGCAGTATTTAACTCTAGATCTAAAATCTAATCAATATTTTCTCTATGAGCTTGATGATGGTGTGGAGACAATTTTAAAGAGGGTTAAACTCAAGAAAGTGAACTTGATAGGGATAAATCGAAGTGTAACCGGAATGGAGCAGACTTTTTATTTTACTCCTCAAGGTACTCCAGCTTTCGGTTGTACAATTTCTCTTGAAGATCAATGCAATCATTGGAAAGTGGTGATTGCAGTAGGATCAGGTAAACTTAGAATAGATAAGGAGTAAAAATTGATTTTGAATAGACAAAAAGGAATTATTTTGCTTGAACTGCTTATAGCTATATTAATCTTAGAATTTGGAATTCTCGGAGTGTTACAATTATTTATAAGCAGTTCAAAAGCTTATTTAGATACAAAAGTATCATTACAGGCTCTTGAATTATTACGCGGAGAGATGGAAAGATTAGAAAAAAATATTTTCGATTCAATAAAATCTCATCCTCTTAAGGAATTAGAGGAAGGGATTTGGTTTAGTCTAGAGGTAGTTGATAAGCTAAAGTACAAAATATTAAAGGGGCGCGTTGAATGGAAAGATTACTCTGGTATTATGAAGAATTATGAAATTCTTACTTATAAAAGTCCTTAAAATTACTGAACAAAGCTATGAAAATGCTTTTACTTTATTGGAAGTACTAATAGTTATAACATTTATGAGTATTCTGTGTATTGGTGTATTAGATTTATTTCTTGAAAACATTCAGTTTGTCTATCTTTTGGATCAACGATCAGAAAATTTATTTCAACTTCGTGCAGGGCTGGAGTCAATGGTTAAGGAGTTACAAGAAGCAGATCCTCATAGTATTGTCTTGCTTGAAGAAAATAGTGAACCATTAGTATTTTCTCAAATTCAATTTCTAAAATATGAATCTCTTGATTTATATTGGTTTTATGTTAATTCATCAAATAGCATGATTCGTGCAGTAAAAAGACCAAATAAAAATTGGGGAAGAACAACCATAGCTATAGGAATTGAAAAAATTGCTTTAATCGAAATTGATTCCAAGAAAACACTTCAAATTACTCTTGAAGGTGGAAAAAATGAGGCAGTATTGGAATTGAAGACGATAATTTCCCCAGGATTTGAATAGGAGTTATTATGGAAGAAAAAGGGTTCATTTTAATCTTAGTTTTATCTATCTTAACATCCTTTATGTTGATAGGTTTTTTTATGCTGGATCATTTTTTGATTCAGCATAAAATTAACCATAACCTGTATTTAGAGCTAAAAACTTATTATTTAGCTCAGTCTGGAATTGAGTATTCTACATTGCGATTGAAAAAAAAACCTACTTGGCGTACGGAAAGTTGGATTACTGATTTAGGAGAAGCAGGAAAATTTCGTGTTATAGTAAGAGATATACCAGGGATGATTCATGTACAATCGTATGGAATATACGAAGACTATGAATATGTAAGTAACGCATATTTAACTCAAGTTGCTCCTGTTCACAGGATTAAATAAGTACTTACTATCTGAATGGAGTGAGTTTTTTGAAAAAAAGGGTAATTGGTCTTGAGTTTGATGATCGAGGCATCTATTTTGTAGAACTCATTAAGAAAAAAGATCAGATTAGTATTAGATACTCAGAAAAGATTGAATTACCAAGTGAAGTGATTATAAATGGAAAATTGATAGATTCTTATTTACTTAATCAGGTTTTGACTTCATTTTTGCCAAAGACGAGTTATTTCAAACCTATCCCTGTAGTGGTTGGTATTTCTGGAGTTCAAGCATTAGTTAGAAAAATTAATATTCCAATTGTTCCATCTAAGGAGATGGATAAAATTATTCGTTGGGAAGGGGAGAATATTCTCCCCTATTCTATTGAAGAGGTATTTTATGATTATCAAGTGGTAGGTAAGTCAAATGAGAATTATGAAATTATTTTCATAGCTATACATCATGAATGTTTAATACCCTATATAAAAATGTTTCAAAACCTCAAAATACCAATACAAAATTTAACTATTCAACCTTTTGGGCTTGTCAACTATATAGAATACATTGGAGATTTTGATCGTTTTAGTGGCGTAATAGTTAGAGCTGGAAATACAAAGTTCGACCTGATCATGGTTTTAAACGGGAAAATCGAATTAATCAGAACCGTTTCTCTTACTAATGATAATCAATTACAGAAAGATTTAGTAGATTTATGTATCTTAGAATTAACGTCTACCTTGGAATATTTTTATTCTACACATGATACTATACTTAAATCTGGTATATTCTTTGGCTCAAGACAAATGATTCAGAAAATCAGGCTAAAGATGACTACATTTCACTGGAGGCACTTAGGGGTGGATTTGAAAAAAATTCAGTCTAAGGAGAAGATTGGTGAAGAGATGGTTTGGGAGTTGCCTTGTGTTTTAGGATTTTGTTTACAGGAGTTGGTATGATGATAAAAATAAATCTTCTGCCAATAAGAAGAACTTTAACAAATTTATTCTGTTGGCTTAGTTTTTTTTTCTTTTTACTGATTATGCTTGGTCATTTTTCTCTAGTTTTGATAAACCATGAGTTAGAAATTAAGTTGAAGGATATGGTAGGATATATCATCTCAAAAGACTCACAAGAAGGGTATAATTGGCAAGCAGAAACTATAAAGTTAAAAAGCGAGCTAAATGATATAACTCATAGGATTGGTGTTTTGGAGAATAAAAAAGATTTTCCATTAATTTTGTTAAAAATAGTGACTTACCTTTCAGAGCAAATCTGGTTGAAAAAAATTCAGACTATGGATAATGGAAAAATATTTATCGAGGGCCAGAGTTTTGAATATGACCAAATTACGATATGGATAGAAAGGTTAAAAGAGCTTTCCGAAATAAGTGGAGTTGATCTTTTACATTTTCAAGGTGACGAAGTGATTCGATTTTCTATAGAACTTACTCTTTTTGAAAATGTTTTTTAAGTGGGTGATTTAATATGAAATTTTATTCATTTTTTGAGATTAGAAATAGATTAATTTTGCTACCCATATTGATTTTTATTTTTATTTGGATTTTTCTTTTTACAATTCCTGAATTAAAATTGTTTTGGCAGCAGACTAATAAAAAGGAATCTCTACAGGCTAAATATTCAGATCAAGAGATGAGAAAAAATTTTGAGAGAATAAAGGAAGAAAAAGAAGTTAAAGCGAAGTATTTAGAGAACCTGGAAAGTGGGCTTCATTTCGAGGATGAAATCTATCGTTTGACAGAGTCATTTAAACATATATCTATAGCATCCAGTGTTAGATTATTTCAATTTCATTTGGGTTCTGTGGGAAGAGAAGAAATATATCCTTCTTATACAATGCAGATTGAGATTCAAGGAGAATATGAAGGAATTATAAAATTTTTATCTTTTATAAGACAAAGATTTTTATATAAAAAAATTGATATAGTAATCACTCCCCATAAGGAAGAAGTGCAGTGTTTAGTGAAACTAGAAATTTATATTAAGTTGGAAATGGAGTGATTATATGCTAAGTAAGAAAAAAATATTTATTGGTTTATTTCTTCTAGTGATTATTATTTTGGTTTGGTGTTTCCATAATGAACTAAAATCTTTTTTTGGTGGATTGTCAATTTCATCAAAGGATTTACCAGCAAGTAAAATATATGAGAAGGAAAATAAGACGGTTTCTTTTCCAAACTCTGATTTTTTGACTGAAGTTGAAAAAATTGTTCAAGAGACAAATTCTTCAGAAGGTTTTTCTGTACCAAATTCTATAGAAGAGCTAAAAAATTTACGCAACCCATTTCAGAAATTAGCTAAGCTAACGAGCCAGCAGAAAGAAAAGGAAACCTCTGTAGAAGAGTTTTCAATTTCAGAAATTGTAGAGACACCAGTAGAGGTAAATCCTAACAATCCGAATGATGAAACCTTTGAAGAAGATCAGGTTACATATCAGGATTTGTATGAAGCGGTTAAAGAAGAAATTGTTTCTGAAAAATTTTCTTCAGAAGAGAATGTGCAGAATGTGATTATTGAGCCGAAAATTGAATATCCTACATTTTTATTAAAAGGAATTGTATTACAAGGTGAACGGAGAAGGGCAATTATATATACAGGAGAACAGTCCAACATAATAAATGAAGGAAATCAGTTTAAAGAATGGTTAATTGAGAAGATTGAAAAAGAATATGTTATGGTAGTAAGTGAAGAAGGGCAGCGATTTAGCTTAACTTTAGAAGGGGTGATTTTAGATGAAGAGCAAGAATAAATTAATCTATGTCATTACTATAGTTTATATATTATTATTAGTAACTAATTCTGTTCTAGCAGATTTGAATACCCCAGTGACTATGGATTTTAAGGGTGCTGACCTAAGGGATGTTTTGCGAAGCTTGGCCCAGATTGCTGAAGTAAATTTGATTACACATCAATCAGTACAAGGTGAAGTAACCTTAACTCTTACGGAGGTTCCTTTTAAAAATGTTATTGAATTGATAATTCTTATAAATGATTTAGAATATCGTTGGGTTGAAAATACTCTTTTGATCGCAGCACCAGAAAAAATTCAACAGAAGTTTTCTGAGATAGAGATGAGGCTTTTTAAAATTCAATATGCTGAATTGGATAAGACAAAAGAGATGTTGGAAAAATTAATGGAGGGTAGTACCATTGCTATTGATTCCAGAACAAGGACTTTAGCTATAGCAGCCGAAAAATCTCAAATGACACAAATAGAAAAGATCATTTCAGGTGTGGATATTCCAATTCCTCAAATCTTTTTAGAAATTAAAGTTGAGGAGATTTCCACTTCAGATCTAGATAAAGTTGGGGTGCCTCAAGGAGATAATGCAAAACTAAAATTTTTATTTGATGCTAAGGGACTTGTCACAGATATTGGTTTTGAACTTCCAGGTATAGTAGAAGCATTGGAAAAAGAAGGTTTGGCTAAAACTTTGGCGAATCCAAGTCTTGTTGTCCTTGATGGAAAGACAGCAAAACTTTTAATCGGAGATAAAATTCCAGTAGAAGCAGAAGAAGTAGTGGATGGGCAGAGGCAAACTGTTATAAAATATATTGAAGCAGGGATTAAATTAGAATTTACTCCTCGCATCTCTGACGATGGTTATATTACATTAAATGTTAAACCTCAAGTCAGTTCAATAGGTGAGTATTTAACAAAGGGTTATCCACTGATTAAAAGCCGCGAAATAGAGACTGAAGTTCGAATTTATAATGGAGAAACTTTCGTAATTGGTGGTTTGATTCGCCAAGAAGATCGAAAGAGCGTAGAAAAAGTTCCATTACTGGGAGAAATCCCAATATTAGGTGCACTTTTTAGTTATGAAGAACATAATCTCCAATCGACAGAAATTGTTATTTTTATTACTCCACGGATAATTAATCCTAATATGCAGAAAGGACGACTAAACAGTGAGCCATTAATAGATAAACAAAATGTAGATTTAATTCCTGAGATGTTAGTTGAGAATACAGAATTATCCTCCACTTCTTCAGAAATACCATCAATATCTCAACTTGAAGACGGGGAGGGGTTTGAAGTAAATTTAGAAGAACTTGTAAAAAACATTCAAAGTCTTTTAGATGAAAAGATGAAGGAGAACTAAAATGTTAAAATTCATGGTTATACATGGGCCGAATCTCAATTTGTTGGGGATTCGTGAAAAAGAACATTATGGGATAGAGTCTTTAGAAGAGATAAATTTTAAAATACAAAAAATAGCTCAAAATGAAGGGATTGAACTTAGTATTTATCAGGAGAATGAAGAAGGAAAGATTATCAACCACATTCATCAAGCATATTTCAAAAAATATGATGGAATCATTATCAATCCAGGTGCTTTTACACATTATAGTATCGCCATTCGGGATGCTTTGGCAGGAGTTAAGCTACCAACAATTGAGGTACATCTTTCAAATATTTATAGCCGAGAAAAATTTAGACATCATTCAGTGATTGCCCCTGTTGTTTTAGGCCAAATTTCTGGCCTTGGTTTAGAGGGGTATCTTTTAGCGATTAAAGGACTTAAAAAAAAATTATTATATAAAAAAGGTGGGGAGGAAAAGTAATGAGCAGTAGAGTTGAGAACTTAAAGAAACTGTTTTCAGAAAAGCAAATTGATGGTGTAATGATCACAAAAGCGGAGAATCGTCGTTACATAACTGGATTTACTGGTTCTTCAGGGATTGTAATTGTTTCAGGCGAGAAAAATGTACTGATTACTGACTTTCGGTATTTGGAACAGGCGGCAGAGCAAGCTCAAGGATTTGAAATTGTTGATGGAAGTTTGGATATGGTTGTTGCTGCAAAAGATGTAGTTCAAAAGTTAAACATAACTAATCTTGGTTTTGAATCTCAAGGGATGAATTATTATGAATATCAGCAATATAGCAAAAATTTAAATGTTATTACAAAAATGATTCCTCTAGAAACTATGGTGGAAGAACTTCGTCTATATAAGGATGAAGAAGAGATTCAGAGGATTCAAAAGGCAGCCGAGATTGCTGATGCTGCTTTTGAACATATTCAATCATTTATCAAACCAGGACTTACCGAGTTAGAAGTTGCGTTAGAATTAGAATATTTTATGAAAAAGATTGGTTCTGAAAAAAATGCCTTTGATTTTATAGTTGCTTCTGGCCCACGTTCATCTTTACCTCATGGAGTTGCTTCAAATCGGGTTATTCAATCTGGCGAATTTGTTAAGATGGATTATGGTGCAGTATATAACGGTTATCATTCTGATATGACAAGAACTGTTGTAGTGGGAGAGCCAAGTGATAAGATGATTGAAATTTATAACGTTGTTAAAAAGGCGCAACAAAGTGCATTAGATAATATTAAAGCAGGTATGACAAGTATTGAAGCTGATGCAATTGCTAGAGATATTATTACAGAAGCAGGATATGGATCCAATTTTGGTCATGGTTTAGGACATGGAATAGGTCTTGAGATTCATGAAGGTCCAAGAGTTTCAGTTAAAGAAGAGGTGATTTTAAAAGAAAATATGGTAATCACTGTGGAACCTGGAATTTATCTCCCTCAATGGGGTGGAGTTAGAATAGAAGATGATATAGTGATTACAAAAGATGGTTGTCGTGTTTTAACTAAAGCAACTAAGGAAATGATTAAGTTATAGGATTGTCTTCTTCTCTATTTTTTGCTATAATAGTGAAGAATGTGATTTAAATTAAGGAGGAATTTTGAATGATTTCAACAAGTAATTTTTCTAGAGGCCTCACAATTGTAGTAGATGGGGCACTTTATTCTATCGTTCAGTTTACTAATGTTCACACTGGACGTGGATCGGCTGTAGTACGTACTAAATTAAAAAATATTGAAACTGGTTATGTGCTCGATAAAACATTTAAGGCTGGAGAAAAATTTGAAAAAGCTCATTTAGATAAAAGGGAGATGGAGTATCTTTATAAGCAAGATAATCTGTACATTTTTATGGATACTGAGACTTATGAGCAAATGACTTTAGATGAGGACTATTTAGGTGAGACTACTGATTATTTGAAAGAAAATGATTTGTTAACTGTTCTTCTTTTCAAGGCAAAACCTGTTGGTATTGATTTACCTGCAAATGTAGCATTGAAAGTTGTAGATACACCACCAGGAGTTCGTGGAAATACTGTTTCTAATGCAACAAAAAACGCAACTTTAGAAACTGGAAAAGTTATTAATGTTCCAATGTTTATAAACGAAGGTGATATAGTTAAAGTAGATACTCGTACAGGTGACTATATAACTCGTGTATAAAACTTTAGATAACCAGATTGCTATAAAAGCAGTCTGGTTTTTTTTATCTCTAGAATGAAAAACACCCCAAGGGGTGTTTTTCTGTTTGACTTATCAAAGTTTTTGAAAAAAATTTGCATATTTTCGCTTCAATTTAAATAGATATTTTATATAAATGAGTTTTCTGGAGGAAAGATGATGAATCAAAAAATGTTTCAAGAAGAGATTGTAAAATTTTTGCCTAAAAGGTTGCGGGCTTGCTTTATGACATTAGAGGACACAGAGTTGAGCAATCTACAGGAGATTCGTCTCAGGGTGGGACGACCAATGAACTTGATATTTGATGATGCTGATTCATTTTTAGGGAAATCGGGTTTGTGCTTTGATCCTACCAATGGTGAAATAATTTTGGAAGATGATATAGGCCAAACAATCCTCTTTTTATGTAACCATTCTATGTATGCTTTAGATGAAGAGTTGCGTCAGGGGTTTATCACAATTTCTGGTGGGCATCGAGTGGGATTTGTTGGGAGAGGAGTTATTAAAGATGGGATGATCCATCGGATTAAAGAATTTTCTGGAATCAATTTTCGGATTACTCGGGAAGTAAAAGGATGTGCAGATCGAATAATTCCATATCTTATCAAAGAAAAAAAAGACATCCATAATACTCTTATTGTATCTCCACCACGATGTGGTAAAACTACCATGCTAAGAGATTTAATTCGTCAGTTAAGTAATGGTTATTCAAGTATTCCTGGTTTTAAAATTGGGGTAGTGGATGAACGTTCAGAAATTGGTGGCTCTTTTCAAGGAATCTTTCGGCACGATTTAGGAATTCGTACTGACCTTTTGGATCATTGTCCTAAATCTGAAGGAATGTATCTTTTGATTCGATCTATGTCTCCTGAGGTAATAGCTACAGATGAGATTGGAAGTGCGCAAGATGTAGCTGCTATTCAGGAAGCAGCTAATGCTGGGATCCGCCTCATTACCACTGTCCATGGACGAGATCTAGAAGAATTATTGAAAAGGCCTGTTTTAAAAAAACTTCTGAAAAATAATATTTTTACTCGTATTGTTTTTTTAAGTCATCGGGAAGGTGCAGGAACTATTGAAAAAATATTTGATGAGAATCTTAGTAACATACCCTTAAGTGTAAACTATTTGGATGTGAAGGAGAGAGTTTTTTATGGTTAAGATGATAGGAAGTTTAATTATTATCCTATCTGGTTTGATTGGTGGAAAATTAATGGGGTATCAATATATTCAACGAACTAAAGAACTTCAAGAATTTTACATTGCCTTACATATGCTAGAGACAGAGATTGCATATGGCCAAGTATTGTTACCAAATGCGATAAAAAAATTATCTCAAATTACCCCACACCCTCATAAAGGTTTCTTTGCACTGTATCATCAAAAATTACAAACTTTCGATGGTTTGACTGCTGATCAGACATGGCAAAAAGTTATCCAAAATTCAATGGGTAATTTTTGTTTAAAAGCTGAAGATTGGGAAGTGCTTCGACAATATGGTCATGCTTTAGGTGTATCTAATGATACAGATCAGATTCGTCATTTGAAGGTTGCACAAAAACGTTTAGAACAATTAGAAATGATAGCTAGAGTAGAAGAAGAAAAAATGAGCAAGATGTGGAATTATGTAGGCATTTTAACAGGGATAGCTCTGGTAATTCTTTTATACTAATTAGTGAACTCGTCCAGCTAAAGCTGAACATCGGGGCTTCAGTAGGGGATTCTACCTCCACTGAAGATTAAAAACAATTCCCACCACTTATAGAAGTGGGAGTCTTAACTCAAAAGATCAAAGGAGATGAACTATAATGCAAATTGATTTGGTTTTTAAGCTGGCTGGATTAGGAATATTTGTATCAGTGATAAAATTGGTTTTAGATCAGGCTGATAAAAAGGAAATTGCTCAGCTGGTAACTTTAAGTGCAGTATTAATCTCCTTTTTCTGGGTGGTTCGTTTGATGTCTCAACTTTTTGCGGAGATTAGAGCCGTCTTTGGATTATAAATAGGAGTGATGAGAATGGGAATTTTTCAGATTGTTGGTGTTGGAATTATTACGACAATCTTAATTATAGTCATTAAGGAATATCGGCCAGAATTTGCTATTCAATTGACAATTCTATTTGGAGTTTTAATTTTTCTTCTTATGATGGGTAAAATCAATGGAGTAGTAACAGTTCTTAGAGAATTAGCCATAGAAGCGAATCTCAGTATGACCTATCTTTCTACTATTTTTAAGATCATAGGTATTGCTTATATTGCAGAATTTGGTTCCCAAATTTGTAAAGACGCCGGGGAAGGGGTGATAGCAGCAAAGATAGAATTTGCAGCTAAAATTTTGATTATTATTATGGCACTTCCGATTATGGTTGCAGTTCTTGATTCGGTTACAAAGAAATTACTTTAAGAAAAAGGTGACAAGAAGATGTTAAAAGGAGAAAAAATATGGATATTTCTCGTTTTTATAATTTGTTTTTCGCCGTTAGCTTTAGCTGAGGTAAATGTTATAACACAGATCGAAAAACAGGAGAAGGCTGAAAGTATTGTAGAAAATATTTTAAATGAACAGCTTTCTAATTTATCTTATGAAAATATCGAAAAAGAGGTCAAAGAATTAAATCGGGAGATAGATCAGTCAATCTCAACTCTTAACTTCAGTAAGATGGTTAGAGAATTTATCAAAGGAGAGTTTAAATTTGATTGGAAGAGAGTTTTCAATAGTATATTGACGACAATATTTCGAGAAGTTATGGCAAATTCGAAACTATTAGGACAACTTTTTGTATTGGCAGTTATTTCAGCAATATTAAAAACTTTTCAAGATGCCTTTGCGGGCTCAGAGATTGCAAAAATTACGAATGGTATGATTTATCTCGTTTTAGTGTTGTTAGCTCTTAATTCTTTTATGGTTGCCAGTAAAATCGGTATAGATGCGATTGATGCTATGGTTGAATTTATGCAGGCTCTTTTGCCTACCATTTTTACTTTGCTTATTAGTATGGGAGCTGTAGGTTCTGCAACAATTTTTCAACCATTTATTTTTTTGGTTGTTAGTGTGATTAGCACAGTCATCAAAACTGTTGTACTTCCTTTTATTTCTTTTGCAGTTATTCTCAGCGTAGTTAGTAATTTTACTGGAGAGTTCAAACTTTCTAGGTTGGGAGGATTTTTTAAGGAGATAGCAATCACAATATTAGGGCTTTCTTTTGTGATCTTTTTTGGAGTGATGTTGATTCAGGGTGTCGGAGTTTCAGTCGCTGATGGAATTTCTCTGCGAACAGCCAAATATCTTACAGGTGCTTTTGTGCCAATTGTTGGAGGAATGTTCGCTGACGCTTTGGAACTAGTGGTGGGTTGTTCACTTTTGATCCAAAATGCTATTGGATTGATTGGGATGCTAATTATTTTTCTCACAGTGATTTTCCCGGTTGTTAAGATTTTGGCGATTGTGTTTATCTACAAATTTGTAAGCGCTATCATTCAACCTATTGGTGAACAGATGATTGTTGATTGCTTAAATAATCTTGGAAATGCATTATTATTGATTTTTTTAGCAGTAACAACGGTGTCTATTATGTATTTTATGGTCATTACCATCGTGGTAGGAATTTCCAACGTGACGGTTATGCTGAGGTGATTCTATGATTGAGATGTTAAAAGAATGGATAAAAAATTTAGCTACCATTGTTATTTTTTCGAGTATATTAGAAATGCTTTTACCAAATAATTCATTAAAAAAATATGTTAAAGTTGTAATGGGATTTTTTATTCTTCTGACAATTTTAAATCCACTTTTCAGCTTGATTAGATTCGATCAGACCATGTTTTATCCTTTTCAGAACATGTCTGTCCAAAAAAATGCAAAGTCTAATCTGAATCAAGGAGAAGCGATGAAGAAGCTAAATAAAGAATTAGCACTTACAACTTATAAAAGTGAATTAGAGCAGCAAATTCGTGGATTGCTTTTAACTCAATCTGATCTTCAAGATGTTGATGTTGATGTGAATATTACAACAGACGGACAGATCAATGCTGTATTTATTGACTTTGACTTAGTTTCAGAAGAAAAAAAATATTCTTCTAAATCTATCAAATCAATAAATGAAGTGAAGATAAATATTGGTGGTCAGATGAGAAAAGAAGTGAAAGAAAAAGAACTTATAGCAGAAGAAATTAAAACAGAATCGAAAGACTTAGATAAAATCAGGAGGGTTAAAGAAAAAACATTACAACTTTTGATAAGTTTTTATAATCTAAAACCAGAGACGATCAGCTTTCAATAGGAGGAATAAGTATGCTTGAAAGTTTTTGGAAATTCCTTTTTAAACCTAATGAAGAGAATGGGAAAAATAAGCGAAAAAATATTTTGATGTACCTTAGCTTTTTGGTGATGTTAGGAGTATTATTATTTATGGTGGATAATGCATTGAAAACATCAGATGTCTCTTCTTATCAAGATATCAGCAATAGTCAAGATGTAGTTGAGTCTTTTGGTGCAAATGTGACTCCGCTTAGCTATGAAGAAAGGATAGAAGACCGACTAAAAAAAGTCCTTACTTTGATTGAAGGAGTCGGTAAGGTGGAGGTAGATATTACAATTGAACAGAGTGTAGAATACATTTATGGAATTAATTTCTCAAATAGTTTTAGTGAAACAGAGGAACAAGATAATGCTGGAGGGATCCGGGTAATCAAAGATACTTCAGAATCAAAGGATATTGTTGTTATTCGAGGTAACAATGGAGAAGAACGTGCTCTGATTCAAACCGAGAAATCTCCAATTATTAAAGGAGTTTTAGTAGTAGCAGAAGGTGCAAAAGATCCTTTGGTCAGTGCTAATTTATCTAGAGCGGTGAATACGGTATTGGGAGTTCCATTACATAAAATATGTGTATTACCATATAAAAGGTAGGTGCTAACAATGGAAAATGAAACAAAGAGACGCTTAGTTTGGTTCGCTGTTTTTATGGTCTGGATTGGTGCAATATATGCTATTTGGCAGGGTCAATCTTCAAAGGAGATTCCTACCCAAAGCAATTCACCTAAACAGACACAAGTAAGTATTCATTCAATTAATGAACAAGAAATTGAAAAAACACAAAATATTCAATTGAGCAAAGTGAAAGAAGAAAATCCAAATAAAGATTTTTTTATCAGATATCGTTTAGATCGTGATAAAGTTCGGAGTGAACAGATTAACTATTTGCGTGAGATGATTAATAATCCGAACACAGACCCAGAAAAGAAGAAAGAAGCCCAGGATATGATGTTAAATCTCACAAAACAGATAGAAGAAGTTATGAAGGCAGAAAGTCTTATTCGTGCTCGAGGTTATTATGATGCTCTTGTATTTATACATGAAAACGCTGTTGATGTTATCGTCCAGAGTAATGGATTGACTGTTAATGATGTGGCGAAAATTAGTGATATTGTTGTAAGATGTACAAATTATAGAGAAGAAGATATTAATATTATGGAAAAACGAATTGATAAAAATTAATGATTCAAAGCGGGTTTCTAAGTAGGGGAGAATTTTTTACCTCTACTTTTTATTTTTTAAAAGGATATTAATCTTTTTTGTCAAATAAATAAGTATTAGTACCAGGTTATAATTTTACCGAAGTACTAATTTTTCAGAGGGATAAAATCGCACTTCTGGTGGAATGGTAAAGAGAAGAAAATTAATTTTTATTTATGTTAGAATAAAAGGAGGAAAATAGATGAAGATCAGCGAAATAAAAGAACTAATTAAACTAGTAAATGAAACAGAAATTACCGAATTGGAATTAGAGGGAAATGATACACGACTGTTTCTTCGAAAAGGAAGACAATATCAATCAGTTCCTATTCAACAATCCCAGATTTCAACTTTACCAGCTCAGGAGTCAATATCAGAGGTTTCAGAAACTCCCACAGAAGAGAAAGAAATTGTAAATGGAAAGCCGATCTTAGCTCCGATGGTAGGTACTTATTTTAGTGCTCCTCGTCCTGATGCGGATCCTTTTGTTAAGGTAGGAGATAAGGTTGTTGCAGGTCAGACACTTTGTATAATAGAAGCCATGAAATTAATGAATGAAATTGAGGCAGAATTTAACGGAAAAGTAGTGGATATACTAGTAGAGAATGGTCAGTCAGTTGAATTTAGTCAGACATTATTTATCATTGAATCTGAGTAATAGTTGTAGAAATAGCTGGAGGTAGATTTATGTTTAAAAAAATATTAATAGCTAATCGTGGAGAGATTGCTCTGAGGGTTATACGTTCTTGCCGTGAAATGGGAATAAAGACGGTTGCGATTTTTTCGGAAGCAGATAGAGATTCTATGCATGTAAAAATGGCTGATGAGGCTTATTGTGTAGGGCCAACATCATCAATAAAAAGTTATCTTAATATCCCGAATATCATCAGTGCTGCAAATATTTCTGGAGCAGATGCTATTCATCCTGGTTATGGTTTTCTTTCAGAGAATGCTCATTTTGCTGAGATTTGTGAAGAATGTGGTTATACATTTATTGGGCCAAATTCTGAGGTTATTCAAACGATGGGTGATAAAGTTGTTGCTCGAAAGTCTATGATTGAAGCCGGAATAACTGTTGTACCAGGTACAGAAAGTGGATTAGAAAGTATTGATCAGGCGATTGAGATAGCAGAAGAAATTGGTTATCCCGTAATCATTAAGGCTTCAGCTGGTGGAGGCGGTCGAGGTATGAGGGTTGCTCACTCTAAAGATGATTTAATCAAATCGATTGAGACTGCTCAAACTGAAGCAGAAGCGGCTTTTGGGAATGCAGAGGTTTATCTTGAAAAATATATTGAAGAACCTCGTCATATTGAGTTTCAAATTTTAGCAGATAATTATGGTAATGTTATTTATCTTGGGGAAAGGGATTGTTCTATTCAACGTCGTCATCAAAAGATGATTGAAGAGGCTCCATCCCCTGCGTTAAGTACTGAATTAAGAGCTAAAATGGGAAAAATAGCGGTTAAAGCAGCTATTGCGACAAATTATACGAGTGCAGGAACTGTGGAATTTTTATTAGATAAGGACAATTGTTTTTATTTCATAGAGATGAATACACGTATTCAGGTAGAGCATACTGTAACAGAAATGATTACTGGTATCGATCTTATAAAAGCTCAAATTCGCATTGCGGATGGACAGGAATTAGCAATAACTCAAGATGAGATTCAAATAAAAGGTGTTGCTATTGAGTGTCGGATCAATGCTGAAGATCCAGATAGAAACTTTATGCCATCCCCAGGTAAAGTTACAAAATATTTGACCCCAGGAGGGCCTGGAGTTCGCTTAGATAGTGTAGTCTATCAAGGTTATACTATTTCACCATATTATGATTCTATGATTGGAAAATTAGTTGTGTGGGGTACAGATAGAAATGAAGCTATTAATAGAATGGAACGAGCTTTAGATGAATTTATAATTGAAGGAGTCAAAACTACCATTCCATTTCATAAACGAGTTCTAAAAAACGCTTTTTTTAGACGTGGAGAAGTTTATACTAATTTTATTCAGCGTAGAATTATGGGAGAGTAATTCGTGAAGTAGTGCGCTCCCGCAGAATTTATAGGAGGTGTATATAGGTGAATGATAGGAATGTAGGTGCTATTAGAATCGCAAATGAAGTTGTTGGAATTATCGCTGGTTTAGCTGCAACTGAAATTGAAGGAGTAGCTGGGATGAGCGGTGGAATTGCTGGTGGGATTGCAGAGATATTAGGTAAGCGCAATCTTTCAAAGGGAGTAAAAGTAGAGGTTGGAGAAAAGGAAGCTGCTGTGGATTTATTCGTAATTATGGATTATGGTGTTTCTATTCCAGAAGTTTCTTGGAATGTTCAAGAGAATGTAAAGAAAGCAGTCGAAAATATGACAGGCCTGGATGTTGTTGAAGTAAATGTTCACGTTCAAGGAGTTAGATTCCAAAATGAAGATAAACAAGAAGAAGAAGAACTTCCAGCCCGAGTAAGATAGTGGGGGGTACTAAAATGAAATTCTATCATCGATTGACTTTGTTTATCCTGACTCTTCTTTTCCTTGTTATAACTTTTACTATAATACTTAATGGCTTTGGATGGTTGCCCGAGAATTACCTGTCAGGATTAGTTTGTCAAACATATGATAATCAAGAAGTAGCCTTGGTTTCGTTGGTTTTATTTTTCATTGGTGTTTGGGTTTTCCAATCATTTATTACTGAAGGTCAGAAAAACAAAACCATTATTCAGGAAAACGCATTAGGAGAAATTCGGATTGCAATGTCTGCTATTAGGGATTTGATTCATGATATAGTTTTGGATCAAACTGGTGTAAAAAATGTAAAATCTAAATTTCGTACGCATGGTGATGTTCTTAATATCTTTTTGAAATTAACAATAACTACTGATGCACAAATTTCAGGCATGTCTAAAGAAATTCAGGATTTGGTAAAAGACTTTCTTTTGCAAAAAGTCGGGATTCGTGCAGACGAAGTATTTGTTACAATTCAAGAAGTTGAATCTGCTAAGAAAAGTATGAATTCGACTGTTCGGGTTAGGTAGGTATTGATAAGAGAGGTGATTGGTATGAATGCCAATGAGATTTTGACCCGGCTATTAGAATTATTTGAGCATCATCGTGGGAAAATTATAGGTCTTATAACTGGATTTTTGGTAAGTATATTGCTCCTGACGGTGGGGCTTTTAAAGACTTTCTTTATCGTGGTGTGTAGTGTTGTTGGTTATAGTCTTGGTAAAAAAATTGACAATCATGAGGATTTTCGGGAAATCATTGACCGGATTCTACCTCCCCATGATTAAGAAGGTGCTTCTAGCTTCTAGTTTATTACTAACTTTTGGAAGGGCCAAGGAGGATTTTGATTTATGGTGAAGTTAAAACGTAGACAACAACGAATTTGGGCATTACAGATTTTATTCGAAATAGATTTTCAAGGAATTCCTATCGAAGAAGCGATAGCTAATCTAGAAAATCGTGAACCTGATGCAGTAAATGCGAACTATACAAAGAAACTAATTTCTTTTGTGGAAGAGCATTTGGATGAGATCAATGCAAAAATCGAGCAGTATTCTAAAGATTGGCGAATTGATCGAATGTCTAGAGTAGATGCAAGTATTTTGCGAATGGCGGCGGCCGAGATGCTTTATATAGATGAGGTAGTTGACAGTATCGCAATTAATGAAGCCATTGAGATTGCCAAGGAGTTTAGTTCACATAAATCTAGTAAATTTATTAACGGAATTCTAGGTGCCCTTTCAACGCGAGTATAATACTGCAAGGGGTAGTTAGGAGGTAAAACGATGTTCTTGGGTATAGATACTAGCAATTACACGACTTCTATAGCTGTAGTTTCTGAGGAAAAACAACTTCTTTTTGATCAACGCCAAGTTTTAAAAGTAGAATTTGGTGAAAGGGGTCTTAAGCAGTCTGAAGCTCTTTTTCAACATGTTCAAAATCTTCCTTTGTTGCTGGATGAGGCATTGGTTAAGTTTCAAGGCAGTTTTAAAGGAGTTTGTTATAGCCAGAAGCCACGTCCAATTGAAGGATCATATATGCCAGTCTTTAGAGTTGGGGAAGGTGCTGCTAGAATCCTTGCTCCAGCATTAGGTGTTCCTTTATATATCTCTACTCATCAGGAAGGGCATCTTGCTGCAGGTTTATGGTCAGCGAGATTTAAACCTACAGGATCATTTTTAGCGATGCATCTTTCAGGGGGAACTACTGATCTTCTTCTGGTTCAACCACATTTAGGTGGTTTTCAGATTGATCTACTTGGAAGTTCTAGTGATCTACATGCGGGCCAATTTGTAGATCGGGTTGGAGTAAAACTGGGTTTATCTTTTCCAGCAGGGCCAGCTTTGGAAAAATTAGCTCAAAATTCATCTAAATATCTAAAGGTATCATTACCTTCATCTGTGGATGAATTTTCTGTGAGTTTTTCGGGACCTTGTTCAGCAGCCATGCGTCAAGTGGAATCTGGAGCTTTACCAGAAGAGATTGCTTTTGCAGTCTTTCGATGTATTGCAAATTCTGTTGAAAAAGTTCTACTTCTTGCGATTCGCAAAACAGGATTGAGAGAGATTCTTTTTGTTGGTGGTGTGGCTTCTAATAGATTTATAAAAGAAAGATTAAAACAACGACTAGAACATCCAGCCGTAGATGTTAATTTATATTTTGCTAAATCTGAATATAGTCGTGATAATGCTGTTGGTGTAGGACTTCTAGGAATAAGCAAATGGATGGATCAAGAATAATATGAAAATGCTCTTTAGAAAATCGTGGTACTTTTTTACGATTTTTTAAGGAGCGTTTGTTTTCGAAGGTTCAGTGTAAGAGTATACTTTGTTAAAGTGTACTCTTACACTTTAACACTTTAAATCACAAATAAACATTCACTTTCTCAATCTTTTGAAAATTAAAATTTATCGAAAAAGAGAAAAATTTATTGATTTTTGCTTGAAAAGGGATAAAGAATGAAGTATAATAGTAATGTAATTTCAATATATTGTGAAAGATTGAACGAACAAACAACTTTTATTTTTTCAATATTCGTTCTTTTTTTAAGTGAGTATTGAAATCAGAATGAATTTTGTGCAAATTTTTAAGTGATTGTGGAGTTATGGTCAGAATCGAAAGAGTAAATTCGAGGACAGGTGTTAGAAAGTTGATAGATTTTTCTGTTGGCATACGATGTTTGTTCTTGAGAACACTTTCACTAAAAACTGGAGTTTTTTAAGGAGGTAATGATGGATGAAATCGAGTAGCTGCAAATGCCAGTGTTCCTGTGAAAAAGATGAACGTTATCTTAAACTGGATGAAATTATTGGTAACAATCTAGGAAAACCTGGCGCTTTAATTTCAGTTCTTCATCAGGCACAAGAAGTTTTTGGATATCTGCCTGAAGAGGTGCAAACTTATGTTGCAAAAGGATTAAATGTACCTGTTTCTGAAGTGTCTGGGGTTGTTACTTTTTATTCTCTATTTTCTACTGAACCTAAAGGTGAATTTGCAATCGGTGTATGTATGGGAACAGCGTGTTATGTAAAAGGTGCTGCACAGATTGTTGAAAAGATTAAAGAGGAATTAAATGTTGAAGAAGGTGGAACTACGGCTGATGGTAAGTTTACTTTAGAAATTACTCGTTGCATTGGTGCATGTGGTTTAGCACCAGTTATGACCATTGGTGAAGATATTTATGGACGTTTGGAAGCAGATAAAATTCCAGAAATTTTGAATAAATATTAATATTCAGTGAATTGAGAGGTGTATAAAAGTATGAAATCATTAGCTGAATTAGCTGAATTGAGAAAAAAGGCTCAAGAGGCTATGAATTTGCGTGAAGAAAACGATGCTCCTCGGGTTACTATAGCTATGGGAACCTGTGGAATAGCTGCTGGTGCTCGTGAAGTTTTAGAAGCTATTATGGATGAAGTTAAAGTTCGGGGATTAGAAATTATCATTACCCAGACTGGATGTCTTGGTAATTGCGGGGCTGAACCAATTGTAATTGTTGAAATGGACGGTCAAAAAGTGACATATGGCAATTTAGATGCCGAGAAGGCTAGAAAGATGGTTGCATCGCACCTTGTAAATAAAACCATTTGCAGTGAGTGGGTCATTTAGTCCCTTAATAGTATAAACAAATGTAGTGATCAATAAAGGAGGGGTTATTGATGGAATTTTATCGCGCCCATGTTCTAATCTGCGCAGGGGCAGGGTGTATTTCCTCAAATTGTTTAGCTGTTGAAAATGAGCTTAAAGAACAGTTATACAAACGAGGTTTAGAAAAGGAAATTATGGTTGTAGAGACAGGATGTATTGGTAGTTGCGACATTGGTCCAGTAATGATTATTTATCCTGAAGGTACTTTCTATTGCAAAGTAAAACCAGAAGATGTAAACGAGATTGTAGAAGAGCATATTATCAAAGGTCGCACAGTAAAGAGATTGATGTATTCTGGTGCTGCTAAAGATAATGTTATTGAAAAAGTAAAAGATATTGATTTCTTTAAAGGTCAAACTCGGATTGCTCTTCGTAATACCGGTATGATTGATCCTGACAGTATAAATGAATATATTGCTCGCAACGGTTACGCTGCCTTGGGTAAAGCCTTAAGCAAATTGACACCTGAAGAAGTTATTGCGGAAGTGAAAAATTCTGGTTTACGTGGTCGTGGAGGCGGAGGTTTCTCAACAGGAATGAAGTGGAATTTTGCTGCAAAATCAGAAGGTTCTACAAAATATGTAGTATGTAATGCGGATGAAGGTGACCCAGGTGCTTTTATGGATCGTAGTATCTTAGAGGGTGATCCACATAGTATTATTGAAGCAATGGCTATAGCAGGTTATGCAATTGGTGCAAATCAAGGCTATGTTTATGTTCGTGCAGAATATCCATTAGCAGTTGAAAGACTTGGTAAATCTATTAAAAAAGCACACGAATATGGTTTTTTGGGTGAAGATATTTTTGGAACTGGTTTTAATTTTGATCTTGAAATTCGTGTTGGTGCTGGCGCATTCGTTTGTGGTGAGGAGACTGCTTTGTTAGCTTCTATCGAAGGTAAACGCGGTGAACCAAGACCTCGTCCACCATTCCCAGCACAAAAAGGCTTGTGGGCCAGGCCAACTCTGTTGAACAATGTTGAAACGTATGCTAATATTGCTCCAATAATTTTAAATGGTGCAGATTGGTTTGCAAGTCATGGAACAGAAAAAAGTAAAGGTACAAAGGTATTTGCTGTAGCAGGAGATATTACTAATACAGGTCTTGTAGAAGTACCAATGGGTACTTCTTTAAGAAAAATAATTTTTGATATCTGTGGTGGTATTCCTAATGGTAAGAAATTTAAGGCGGCTCAAACAGGAGGACCATCAGGTGGATGTATTTCAGAAGCTAATCTGGATGTTTCCATGGACTACGATTCATTGATCGAACTTGGATCTATGATGGGTTCTGGTGGTTTAATTGTTATGGATGAAGATACCTGTATGGTAGACATTGCACGTTTTTTCTTAGATTTCACTGTTGATGAATCCTGTGGTAAGTGTACTCCATGCCGGATCGGTACTAAACGGATGTTGGAGATCTTAGAGAGAATCACCAAGGGTGAAGGTAAAGATGGAGATATAGAACTTTTAGAGCGTTTGGCTAGAAACATCAAAGCTACTGCTCTTTGTGGACTTGGACAAACTGCACCAAACCCAGTATTAGCAACATTGAAATATTTTAGAGATGAATATGAAGCACACATTTTTGATAAAAGATGTCCAGCAGGAATCTGTCAGAGTTTGTTAAAATTTACAATCGTTGAAGATAAATGTAAAGGTTGTGGCATTTGTGCGAAGATTTGTCCAGTGAATGCTATTTCTAAAGGGGAAGGCAAGACATATATTATCGATAATGAAAAATGTATCACCTGTGGTGCATGTGTCAAGAAGTGCCCCTTTGATGCTATTGGGAAAGGAGCGTAAGAACCATGGGAATGATTAAATTAACTATAGATGGTCGTGAAGTTCAGGTAGACGCAAATTCAACGGTTCTTGAAGCTGCAAAAGCTGCTGGAATTCATATTCCTACTCTTTGTTATTTAAAAGACATTAATGAAATCGGTGCATGTCGTGTTTGTGTTGTAGAAGCTAATGGAAGAATGATGGCTTCATGTGTAGCTCTTGTATCGGATGGTATGGTTGTAAACACTAATACTCCAAAAGTTCGAGAAGCTCGCAAAACTGTTGTAGAATTGATTATCTCTGATCATCCAATGGAATGTCTAACATGTACTAGAAATGGTAAATGTGAACTTCAGACTTTGGCTGAAAATCTTGGAATTCGTGAAATTCCTTATGAAGGAGCTAAAAGTGAATTTTCATTAGATACGTTAAGTTCTTCGATTGTTCGTGATCCTAATAAATGTATTCTATGTCGGAAGTGTGAAGCAGTTTGTGCTAAGGTTCAAGGTGCTCATGTTTTAGGTGGTTATAATCGTGGATTTAATACTATCGTTAGTCCAGCTTTTGGACATTCATTAGATAATGTTGCATGTACTATGTGTGGACAATGTATTCATGTTTGTCCAGTAGGAGCGATTAGTGAAAAAGATGATACTATGAAAGTTTGGGATGCTTTGGGTTATTCAGAGAAGCATGTAGTTGTTCAGATAGCTCCAGCTGTTCGGGTAGCATTAGGTGAAGAATTTGGTTTAGAGCCAGGTACAATTGTAACTGGTAAAATGTATGCAGCTTTAAGACGTTTAGGTTTTGATAAAGTATTTGATACCAACTTTTCAGCAGACTTAACAATTATGGAAGAAGGTCATGAATTGATTGAACGTCTTAACAGTGAAGATGCAACATTACCAATGATTACTAGCTGTAGTCCTGGTTGGATTAAATATATTGAGCATTTTTATCCAGAATTGACTGCACATCTTTCGACCTGTAAGTCACCACAGCAAATGTTTGGTGCTCTAGCTAAAACCTATTATCCAGAAAAAGCAGAGATTGATGCTGCAAAAATTTTCAGTGTTTCTATCATGCCATGTACTGCTAAAAAATATGAGTGTCAACGTCCAGAAATGAATTCTAGTGGTTACCAAGATGTTGATGTAGTGTTAACTACTCGTGAATTGGCTAGAATGATTAAAGAAGCTGGAATTGACTTTGTTAATCTACCAGATGAAGAAGTAGACGCTCCAATGGGAATCCATACTGGTGCTGCTACTATCTTTGGTGCAACTGGTGGAGTAATGGAAGCAGCTGTTAGAACTGCTTATGAAGTTGTAACAGGCGACCCATTACCAAATATCGAGCTTACAGTAGTTCGTGGTCTTGAAGGAATAAAAGAGGCTGAACTTAATCTTAAAGGTACTAAGATTAAAGTAGCTGTTGCTCACGGTCTTGCTAATGCTAAAAAAGTTATGGATATGATCGCTAATGGTGAATGCGAGTATCATTTCATTGAAATCATGGCCTGTCCTGGTGGTTGTGTTGGCGGTGGTGGTCAGCCATTCCCAACTAACGCTGAAACGCGGAAAGCTCGTGCTGAAGGATTATATAGAGATGATCAAAACTTACCACTTCGTAAATCTCATGAAAATCCAGCTGTTCAAGAGCTTTATAAAGAATTCCTTGAAAAACCATTAGGTCATAAATCTCACGAGTTATTGCACACTCATTATACAAAACGGGATCGTTTCCCTAATTGTACATGTGAGGAAACTGAATAGATTAACACAAAAAAACCATCAGAAATATTTCTGATGGTTTTTTTGTGTTAAATATTTGTCAGATAAATCATTTTCACTACTTTTACTGCATATTTATATATTGAACAGTTACATGAAAGGAGGAGTATTATGGGCATTATTCAGTTTTTTAAAAAACTGTTTGGTGGTGAAAAAGAGAAAACAAATGAAGAAGAGTTAAAAAAAGTTGTTAAACTTGGCGGAGAATCATATCTTTTTAAAGAAGTATCTGAAGAGAAAGGGGATAACCAGATAAATTTGACTTTTGGTAGTAAAGATTTAATGCAAATGGCGGTCAAATTAAAAAATAAAGGGGAACTTTTTCGAGCAGAACAACTCTTACGTGATGGTGTTTATGAAGATATAAACAATGCAGAACTTTGGTGGTTACTTTTTGGAATTGCTGAACCATTGAATCGGCTTGGAAGAGCATATTTTTGCATTGAGCAAATTATCAGACTTGAGCCAGAAAATGAATTTGCAAAAGAAAAGATAATAGAACTTAAATCACTTGTAGATAAACACTTAAATTACTTTGTTGAATATAAAATGGCTCCAGAATTTTATAAACTAAAATAATAAGGAAATGTCTTTTTAAGGAGTGGTTATATTATGGCGATTTTTGATTTCTTCAGAAAAAAAAAGAAGTTTCCAATTGTTACCAGACCATTCGTTCAACCAGAATGGAGGAACGATTTATCAGAAGATCCATATGACGCTAAAATTAAAGCAGCCCTTGGATTAAAGGATGTGGGAAAGGAAGCGGAAGCAGAAACTCTTCTTCGGCAAATTATCGAAGAAAAGCAAGAACATGTTCGTGCCTGGTATCTATTAGCAGAACATTTCAAAGATACAAACGCTTTTGGGCGAGCTCTATTTTGTTATGAAAAGGTGATGGAGTTTCAACCAAATAATGGTATAGCCAAAGAAAAAATCGAAGAGTTACAAGGGATAGTAAGAGGACGGCCGGATTATCTTTGGGAATATAATAAGGAAAAAGGAATTATTTAAATTGTAAAATATGGTAATAGGTGTCCAATTTTGGAGGCCTTATTTTTTTAGATTTATTTAAAATTTTATTTAATTTGTGATGAATGTCATTGATTTTTTTTGATGATTGACTTATAATAGTAATGCAGAAAGGAGGGTTTTATGATGAAAACCCAAATTATCAAAGAAACAGAAATTTTGAATATGCTTGATCATGTGAAGAATGTAACATGTCAGGAGATTGAAGAGATTATAGAAAAAGGTCGTAAAGCAGAAGGATTGACTGCTAACGAAGCCGCCGCATTATTACAAATTGAAAGTCCAGATTTAATAGAGATGCTTTTTAATGCTGCACGTGAAATTAAGGATCGGATTTATGGAAAACGTGTAGTGTTGTTTGCACCTTTGTATGTTAGTAATAAGTGTGTAAATAACTGTGTTTATTGCGGATTTAGAATTGATAATAAAGAGTTATGTCGTAAGACTTTGACAAATGAAGAGATTGTTGAGCAGGTTAAGATTTTAGAATCTCTTGGACACAAGCGCCTTCTAATTGAGTTTGGTGAGCATCCTATAGATTGCCATATTGATCGTGTGGTTGAAGCAATTGGTACAATCTATGGCGCAGGTGATATTCGACGAGTAAATATTAATATTGCTGCAACAGGTGTGGAAGAATATCGGAAATTAAAAGCTACAGGTATTGGAACATATCAACTCTTTCAGGAGACATATCATCGTGAAACTTATAAAAAGATGCACCCATCTGGCCCAAAAACCGATTATGATTATCATTTAACAGCACATAATCGAGCTTTAGAGGCAGGAATTGATGATCTTGGAATAGGAGTTTTATTTGGTCTTTATGATTATAAATTTGAAGTTGTTGCTATGTTAAAACATGCTGAATACATGGATAAAGTTTTAGGAGTGGGTCCTCACACAATCTCTGTACCGAGATGGCGGCCTGCTGGTGGTGTGAATGAAGAAGCTATTCCTGCACCGGTTTCTGATGAAGAGTTTAAGAGAATCGTTGCTATTCTTCGTTTAGCAGTGCCTTATACCGGGATTATACTTTCTACTCGTGAAACTGCTGAAGATAGAGATGAATTGATTGCTTTGGGTGTCTCACAGATGAGCGCAGGTTCATGTACTAATGTAGGTGGCTATCAGAGTGAACCAAAAGATGAAGAGCAATTCGCTCAGTTTAATAATCCAGATCATCGTAGCCCTGATGAAGTGATTCGGAGGGTTTGTGAATTAGGTTTTCTGCCAAGTTTCTGTACAGCTTGCTATCGAAATGAGCGTACTGGTGAACGTTTCATGAAATTAGCTAAAACGGGTAATATACATAATCTTTGTCAGCCAAATGCTATCCTGACCTTTCAGGAATATATTGAAGATTATGCATCACCAGAAACTAAGATTGTGGGTGAGAAGATAATTCATGATCAGTTGAACTTAATTCCTGATCCAAAGATGCGTGAATGGACAAGAGAACGTTTAGAACGGATTAGACAAGGGGAACGTGATTTAAATATTTAACGACATTTCAGAAGGCGAAGTCCCCCTACTCTATAGGTGGGGGTAGAAGTCTTACAATAATTTCAAAACTTCAGTGGGAGTTCAAATCTCCTTCTGAAGTCGTTAAACTTAAGAAATAATAACGTAGTTATAATTTCGACTTTAACAACATTTTCAGAAGGCTAAAATCTCCCATCTTCTATAAATGGGAGCAAATTATCTTGTTAGATTTACCTTCTTATATAATGAGGTGATTGGATGAAAATTGAATACAAAGAAGATATAAAACTGCAACTATCAGAAGTTAAAAACCTGTATGAAGATGCTGGTTGGGTTGCGTATACCCAGGACATACCTACTTTAATGAAAGCAATAGAAAATTCTTTGAAAATTATCACCGCCTGGGATGGAGATCAACTTGTCGGTCTTATTCGAGTAGTTGGAGATGGACTGACGATTGTTTATATTCAAGATATTTTAATTTTAAACTCCTATCGAAGAAAAAAGATTGGTACACAACTTGTAGAACAGGTTCTAGAAAACTATAATCATGTGAGACAGAAAGTTTTATTAACTGAAGAAGGTCCTGACAGACGACAGTTTTATGAGAAGCAGGGATTTTTTTCGTGTGATAAAGGAGAATTAGTTGCTTTTGCTAAATTCGGTGCATAATAATTATAAAAAGGACACTCTATTTTCTTTTATGGAAATAGGGTGTTTTTGCATAAATGAAGAGAATATTTATTATTTATTGGTTTTTTGTTAGCTAAAAGGTAGTTATAAATTAATCCTTCACGTATGCTATCAAATACAATCTGGGATATTAACTATGAAATGTTGTTAAAACTTTAGTAGGAGTTCATCTTGTTAATGGTGTTATAAGACAAGGAATTTGGCAGTACATTAGAGAAAAAAGAGTATTCTTCCAGTATAAAAGAATACTCCAAACTGTCTTAAGCCCTTTTAAAATTATACTCCATTCCAGGAATCTGTCAAGGGGAAAACATCAGATTCCTTCCATTCCGCAATAATCAACTATGGGCTTAAGGACAAATATGTTGAAACAATATCAAAGTAGTTCTTTGGATACAACAGCCAAAGCTTTAGCGATAGCCATGGCATCAACAGTATTCATAACAGCATCAAGTTTTTCTGAATTGTAGAAGATGTCATCAAAATTCGAAAGATGGCATCCTGCTCCAAAATCTGGAACACAGGCAAAATTACCAAACGAAGTTTCCCCAAATAGTATTGTAATACCTGATCGACTTTGCGTGGTAAACCTAAAGTTAGACTGTGCAATACAGGGAAATATTTAACATCCATAATAGGAGACCTTGCATTAACCTGAGCCAACTGGTGAATGATATAATCTTTAGTCTCCTTCAAGGTGAATCCTGTACATTCCAAGAATAGAGAGACCCGTTGTTTCATGGGAATTGTAACGCTCAGGTTAAGATTTCTATTGGACAGAGAAGGCAGACCTGCCAGGATGAAGGAAAAATTATTTCCTTCATCGTAAAAGCTTCTAAGCTTATCGATACAGGCTGTGAGCCTCGTCAATAATAACACAGTTAAACTTGCCCTGAACGTTCTCCTCATGGAAGAAATCAGTGAACTCGTCCAGCTTTAGCTGGACGAGTTCACTGTATTTGATGATAAAGTCGGGAAATATACTTATGTAGATTTTTTGTCCACTTTTTGTAGTCCATTGTAGTTTTTGAATTTTAATTCTGGTATATTTAAGCGTACTTTCAACTGAATAGTATAGTCCCCTTGTAAACGTTC